>NC_007799.1:900000-1176248 GCF_000013145.1 Ehrlichia chaffeensis str. Arkansas | reverse complement strand
TTGAATACCTAATATTTTTTTTGTTTTCTTAGTATTTCCTTTGCTAGATATATATATGCTTGAGAACCTGCACATTTAAAATCATAAATAATAGCAGGTTTTCCATGAGATGGGGCTTCAGATAGTCTTACATTTCTAGGAATAACTGTTTTGTATACAGATTCTTTTAAATATTTTCTAATATCTTCTTCTACTTGTTCACTTAGCTTATTTCTTTTGTCATACATAGTTAAAATAATTCCTTCTATTGATAGAAGTGGATTTAGGTGTTTTTTTACTATTTCTATGGTTTTCATTAGATGACTAAGTCCTTCTAAGGCAAAAAACTCGCATTGTAGAGGAATTATGATTGAGTCTGCTGCTATCAATGCATTTACTGTTAGTAAACCTAAAGATGGTGGACAATCGATAAAAATATAGTCGTATGAATTTTTTACTTCGGATAGAGATTTTTTTAAAATAAATTCTCTTTGTTGCACTTGTGTTAATTCGATTTCTGCTGCAGATAAATCTACGGTTGATGGTAGTAAATGTAAATTTGGTATTTCAGTTTTTATAATAGTTGATGATATAGGTAAATTGTTGACCAATACTTCATATACTGTATTTATTCTTTGTTCATAGGTAATTCCAAACCCAGTACTACTATTACCTTGTGGATCTAAATCTATAAGCAAAGTTTTTTTGTTTACTATAGCAAAAGCTGTTGATAAGTTTATACTAGTTGTTGTTTTTCCTACACCACCTTTTTGATTTACTATAGCAAAAGCTTTGCTCATACAGATAATTTACATGTTTTTTTAAATTATATATAAGATCAGAATGGTGTCACTGAATTTTTTATTCTTAAGTACTATTAATGAAAATATAATACGAATTTTGATTGTGAATTGATGATAAATACAAATTTTAGTGCTTATGTTTCACGTGGAACATAAGGATTTTTTATGCCTAGTTTATCTAGTAACTTAATTTCAATAGATTCCATAATGTATTGCTCTAATGGTTCTTCATGGTTATAGTCTAAGATATGTAATAGTCCATGAATGAGCATATGAGATGTATGATGTTCTATTGGTATATTTAAATCAGTAGATTCGTTTATAAGAGTGTCTAATGAAACAAAAATTTCTCCTAAATAACAATACTTATTTAATTTATTGTATGGGAATGATAGTACGTTTGTTGGTTTATTTTTTTTCCTATATTCATAATTTAGTTTTTGTAGTAGTCTATTGTTTGCTAGCACAACAGAAATTGTAGGTTTGTATTCATAAATATTTAAATCTATTAGAGAAGTATTAATAATTTTTTTTATAAAACTTTTTGGCTTATTTATTATATTATACCACTTCCTATAGTAAATATTGATTTCAATCATAAGATAGTCTCACCTAAATGTAAAATACAATTCCATTCTTGTTCTGTTACTTGAGAAACTGAAAGACGTGGTTGTTTTAGAATTAACATAGTTTTTAATGTTGGATTTGATTTTATGTCTTTCAAAAAGACAGTCTTATTTAGTTTTATATGTGTTTTAACTTCAACAACACCAAATTTATTATTTGTATTGGGCAAATAAAATTCTTTATCTATGGATACAATTCCTATTATTCCTTTTTCTTTTCCAGAGTGATAAAAAAATGCAAGATCATTATATTTCATTGTTTTTAGATAATTTTGAGCTTGATAGTTTAACACATTATCCCATACAGTAACATTATCACGCACCATATCATCCCATGAAAAATCTTGGGGTTCTGTTTTTAAAAGCCAGTAGGACATTATACCTTATTTTTTTCTTAAAAAAGTTGGTATATTAAATGATTCCTCATCCCAATATTCATTCTTATTAAATTGCATTTTATAAGCTGATTCGGGAATTTTATTGTTGGATTTTTGGTTTTCTATATTGTGATCTTGTTTTTTTGTATGATTTATGGAATGAATCATATCTTCTCCCGGGTTGCTTGGTTTATAATAAGCAATTTCGTTGTCTAGCGGGTTGAAAGGTTTACTTGATGTTTCAGATAACTTATCATTATGAGCTTCTTTATCTTTTAATGCACTCTTATTTTGTATTACTACTTCTTCATTATCTATTCCTGTTGCTAAGACAGATACTCTAATTTTCCCTTCACTTTCTTTATTAAACGTTGATCCAAATATTATGTTAGCGTGACTATCTACTTCTTCTCTTATACGATTTGCAGCTGCATCAACTTCAAATAGAGTCATATCCAATCCGCCAGTGATATTAATTAATATGCCTTTTGCGCCTTTCATTGAAATGTTGTCTAATAGAGGATTGGATATAGCTGCTTCGGCAGCGGCTATAGCTCTATTTTCTCCTTCAGCTTCTCCTGTACCCATCATTGCTTTGCCCATTTCACTCATTATTGCTCGAATATCAGCAAAGTCTAGATTAATGAGCCCTGGCATTACCATTAAGTCAGTGATGCCACGAACACCTGTATGTAAGACAGTGTCTGCAAGTTTGAATGCATCTGCAAATGTTGTTTTTTCATTAGCAATCCTGAATAGATTTTGATTAGGAATTACTATGAGAGTATCAACATACCTTTGTAATTCTTCTAACCCAAATTCTGCTGTCCTCATTCGATGTGCCCCTTCGAAGTGGAAAGGTTTTGTAACAACTCCTATGGTTAAAATTTTGTTCTCCTTGGCAACTCTGGCAATTACAGGAGCAGCGCCTGTTCCTGTTCCTCCACCCATTCCAGCAGTTATGAACAGCATATTGCTATCTGAGATTTCCTCAATAATCTCATTTATTGACTCTTCTGCAGCACCTCTACCCACTTCTGGAAGTGATCCTGCTCCTAGTCCTTTTGTTAATCCGATACCTAGCTGAATTTTCTTTTCTGACAAGGAAAGTTCTAATGCTTGTGCATCTGTGTTAGCTACTACAAAGTTAACGCCGTGCAGATTAGACTGTATCATGTTATTTACAGCATTACCACCAGCACCACCTACACCAAAAACTGTAATTCTGGGTCTTAGTAAGGATTGGTCTGGTAAACAAATATTTAAAGACATACTGAACACATAATAAAGATAACTTAATATACTACGTCAATAAAATAATGCAAATGATTTGATTAATATGGAATAAATTAAGTATGTATATTTAACTAATAATAAATTTATGGCATAATATTTATATTAATATTAATAATTTAAAAGTGATTTTTTACAACGTAAAATTGAACTTGAATTGAAAGTTATAATATAAGCAAACTACAAAAAATATCATAGTATATTGATTATGTTGAAGCGGTATTAATTGATAGTACAATATTGTTATAAGTATAATAAGGATTGGAATATGTAAGTAAAATACTAATTGTATTCTAGTATTAATATGTATTAATGCTTTATTGTAAAATAAATATTTATATTAATTTTTTTATAATTGTGGTATATTGATCTGTAAGTAATATAATGTGGGCTTTATTATGAATACAGATTATGATTTTTGTCAGGTTGACTTTTTAATACAACAAAATGGTCATTCTAATATTGATGTTTATCATGGCAAATTGCACATCAATGCTCAAGGAGATGAGTATTATGCTAGTGGGGATATTGCTAATGATGTAACAGGGGATAAGGGTGTAATTAATATAATAAATCATGGTACAAATGGAGTTTATGGTGATGTATATTGTGGTAAATGTGATTTACAAATTACTCTTGAACATCATGATCCTGCGACAGATATAAAAAATGTTACATCGATTAATAAAACTTTTCTGATTTCTATATTAAGTGGATTTGATGCTTGTTTATTAGTTGATGAACATAATTTGCTATTGACAGATCCATCAAAAGGAGCAGGGGTTAATGATGAACCTGTTGTAAGTATTCTTCTGCACAATGGTACAGATGCTAATATGATTAGGGATTCTTTTAATAAGGATTATAAAATTTTTCAAGATGAAGGAAAAACATATAAGTATGTTTATGTTGATCAAGAGAGAATGGCATCTATAGAAAAATAAATTTTTATACGAAAAATTTCAAAATGTAAGCTATAGTTGAGATATTAGTTAGATACATAATTTTGTTCTGTGAATACCTCCTATAGCTTGGTATACTAGAATGAAATATAATGATCTTGCGTCTTTTTTACTACTCTGGACAAGAAGAAGGAATAATAGGAATTGTATCCATGGATAAAGAGTTCTGTTTGTCCAATACAAATAATAAATTTGGTGTTGTTTGTGTTGTTATTATACTTTGTGGATGCATTTTTAATTAAGTGGCTATGGTATGAAATTTTATTTCTGCTATAAAAATATCGAATGTGTGTTTTCTATGGTTTTATAAAACTGAATAAATAGACAAACTTTTAGGGTTGTAATATAGTTTATTCCTTTGATAGAAAGTTTTGCAGTTACCAACGGTATGAAACAATTGTGTTTATCATACAATATGTAAGCAACTAAAGATTAAGCACCATGACAATGTTTGAATTTTTTTCCTGATCCACATGGGCACTTTTCATTACGTGAAATTTTGGAATGATGGATATTATATTCTATTCTTTGTGTATCATTTAACTCTATATCAAACTTCAAATGGGATAATCTCTGTATTATTAGTTCATAAAACTTGCTCATCATATTCTCAAGCATAGAGAATGCTTCAGCTTTAAACTCATTTAATGGGTCTTTTTGTGCTATGGATCTTAAGTTTATCCCACATTTTAAACTATCTAGTGCAGCAAGGTGATCTCTCCATAAGTAATCTAATGACATTATCATGACTTTTTTTACTACATGGTCCCATGCTTTTTGATCTTTTAATGTAAATTCTTCTATTTTTTGTGCAAAATGTTCATCAACAGTTTCGTTTAGATGTTCTAAAACTTTGTCTTTACTTTCGAAATTACTGATAGTGCTGTAATCCAAGGTGATATTGTATATTCTTGTGAATTCAGATGATAATGCTTTATATGTATCATCGTCTAAATTGTAGTACTTGTCATGTATTATACTATTTACTATATCACTATTGAGATCTCTATATATGATTGAAATATCGTAGGAATCACTATCTAAAATTTTATTTCTTTGGTCGAAAACAACTTTTCTTTGTTCATTGATTACATTATCAAACTTTAATAGAGATTTTCTAATATCGTAATTTCTTGACTCAACCTTGTGTTGTGCTTTTTCAATAGATCTGCTTATCCATGTGTGTTGAATAGCTTCATCTTTTTTCATGCCTAGCTTTTGAAGAACTCCTTTTATTTTGTCTGAGCCAAATATTCTTAATAAGTCATCTTCTAATGATAAGAAAAATTTGGATAGCCCTGGATCTCCTTGTCTACCAGATCTTCCTCTTAATTGATTGTCAATTCTTCTGCTTTCATGACGTTCTGTGCCAATTACACATAACCCTCCAGCTTGTATTGCTATTTCTTTATCTCTGTTTACTTTTTCTGTGAGTTGTTTGTATTTTATTTCTATTGCTTCTTTGTCTGTAATGTTAGCAAGTGCTGTTTTTGCTAGCATTTTTAAATTTCCTCCAAGCTGTATATCTGTACCTCGACCAGCCATGTTTGTAGCAATTGTGATTGTTCCAGGTATGCCGGCTTGTGCTATTATATACGCTTCTTGTTCATGGTAACGTGCATTTAATACAGAGTGTTTTAATTTATTTTTTGTTAATAGTTTAGATAGCATCTCTGATTTTTCGATACTGACTGTTCCTACTAGTACAGGCTGTAGTTTTTTATGACATTCTGAAATAAATTTTATGACGGAATTGAATTTTTCTTCTTCTGTACAATATATATCGTCATTTAAGTCTATTCTTTGAACAGGTATATTTGTTGGAATTTGTACAACTTGTAAGTTATATATTCCTAAGAATTCTTCTGACTCAGTTTCTGCAGTGCCTGTCATGCCAGAGAGTTTTGTGTACATTCTGAAGTAATTTTGAAATGTAGTAGAAGCTAGTGTTTGGTTTTCACTATTGATATTTAATTTTTCTTTTGCTTCAAGGGCTTGATGCAATCCGTCTGAATATCTTCTTCCATCCATCATACGGCCTGTGAATTCATCTATAATTACTATGTTGCCGTCTTTAATTATATAATCTTTATCTACAGCAAACATTTTATGCGCACGTAATGCTTGAGTGATGTAGTGCATGATTATGATGTTATCTATGTCGTATAAAGATGTATTGGAAGAAATAAGATTATGCTGGATTAATAAATTTTCAATTTTTGTTATTCCGGCTTCAGTTAAAAAGATATTTCTGTTTTTTTCTTCTAGTTCATAATCTTCTTCTGCTAATTCATATATCAGATTATCTATTTTTTTATACATTTTGATATCTTGGTCGACTTGTCCGGAGATTATTAGTGGAGTTCTTGCTTCATCTATTAATATTGAATCGACCTCATCGACTATTGCGTAATTAAATCCCCTTTGCACCATTTCATCTCTAGAAAATTTCATGTTATCACGCAAATAGTCAAAGCCTAGGTTATTGTTTGTTGAATATAATATGTCACAGTTATAAGCGTTTTTTCTTTCTAAGTCATTTGTTTCAGTGAGTATACATCCAACTGTTATTCCTAATGCACTGTATAATTCTCCCATCCATTCAGCGTCACGTTTTGCTAGATAATCGTTTACTGTTACTATATGAACTCCTTTTCCTTCTAATGCATTTAAATATGCAGCTAGTGTTGCTACTAAAGTTTTTCCTTCGCCCGTTTTCATTTCGGATATCATTCCTTTATGTAGGACTATTCCACCTATAAGCTGTACATCAAAGTGCCTCATATTTAGTACTCTTTTTGAGGCTTCTCTTACCACAGCAAAGGCTGGTACTAGAATATCATCTAAGGTTTTTCCATTTTTGAGTTCTTCTTTGAATTCTATGGTTTTATGTTTTAATGCTTCATTAGAAAGAAGTTGAATCTCATGTTCTATTGCATTTATATCCTGAACTACTTTATGAAATGATTTTATTATCCTGCTGTTTGTTGAGCCAAAGATCTTGTGTGCAATACTGAGCATAATTAAATTAACATTTAATTTATTAGGTTGTGAATTATATGATTAAATAAGATAAAAGTACAACAAAATTAGCAATAGGCTATGTAAATGTTTTCGGGTTTCATATGTTGTCAAGAATCATATGTAACACGATAATCTCATGTAGTTGATTATGCATAAAGTACTATGATGACTAATACAAGACTTATAAATTAGACGATATATGTGAAAATTTTTTTAGAAAATAGCCAAACTCATAAAGATGTTAATCCCTACATGAATATAAAAGAGTCTACTAAATCAATTCCAACACATCTCAACATTACTACTTATAATGTGAATACTTGCAAAAACCAAGCATCCACCTTACAAGTATTTATTTATTAACTAATTTTTAATAAAAAACAAAGATACCTACGAAAAGTATTATTGTTGATTTTCTGTTACTTCCGCAGCAGGTATAGCTGCTTCTGCTGGTACAGCTTCTTCTACTTCTGCAGCAGGTATAGCTTCTTCTGGTTGCTCTTGTAAGCCATGTAATGAAATTTGAATGTTATCACCATTGTCAAAAATAATGCTACCTTCTTCAGCAGGAGATACTATTTGTCCATTAAATGAATGTAAAACAGGTAATTCTGGATAAATTATACATTGGTCAAATATATACTCAATAATATAATTAGCAGCATCGTCACTTTGAGATATGTGTCCAGAGAGATGGCCTAAAGTTCCCACACCATCTTGTAAGTCGAGATTGACATCGAAATCACCATTGCTGTCTATACTCATTTTTCCTGCGTACTCTGTTCCGTTTGCGTTAACGTGAACATCGAATTCATTGCCAAAAATATCCATTATAGCTTACCTAAATTTTATTAATAGTGTTATTATATCTTGTTAATATAATAAAACAATATATTTTGTTTGATAAAAAAAATAAATTACCAAAGATCCTAAACTATTTCTTTCGAATCAGGAATAATGTATATCAAAGTTTACTTAAGATACTTATATTTAAATTTTTAAATATGAATATGTAATAATGCTACATTTTGGGTGAGAATTGAGATAAAATAGTTTATAATCCTGATATGTCACAAATTTAATTTAAGTAGTATAGTAAATTAATATTGTACAGGTGATCTGATCACACGTTGTTTTCAACCTGCTGATTAGTACATGAAATGTGCGTTGTATTTAGGGTAAGTAATCGATGAATTATGTGAAAGGACCCTATTTGAATTAGTAAACTTTTTGTGAGTCAATAAAAAATAGGCCCTTCCTTATTAAAATTTTTATATATAAAAATACGTAGATTATTCTGCAGAATGGTCTTTTTGTACTACCTTTATGCAACTTAAACATGAATTTATCATGTCTTCTTCTAGTATTACAGAAGTATCACCATCGATTAAAGATAACTTATGATGTTCTGGGTCAAAATTAACTCCAAATTCTCCTACTATTAATTTCAATAGATCTTGTTCTGCATTGTTTTTATATTGTTCAAATGTGAATTCGACAGAGTATTCATTATCCACAGATGTTGGAGATAATTTAACTTCAAACCTAGAAACACAGTCATGATTGAGTGCATTCATTAAATGTGAAGTAGGAAGGTGACTGTAATCTGCAGTCTCTGTTGATATGTTTGTTTCATTATAAAGATCTAAATCATTCATTGTTTTACCTAACATTAAATAACACGTGTATAACCTATATATACTAGTTAATGTATAAAAACAATATTTTTTCTATCTTATCCCTATGGTTTTCTTGCAAATTGAAGGGGTACAGTATTACTCTAAAATATCATCTACTGGTACATATATCGCTTATACATATGTATATCAGTTTTATTACAAGACGCTCACCTAATAGAACAGAGTATTTATAGTAAAGTTATATTAGTTTTTGTAAAGTTTAATGGTGTAAAACAGCTTTAGTATTTATAATATGATTTTGATTGTTATGTTTTGAATGGTGTTGTGTGTATAGGATTTCTGTTTTATGATCTGAGTTGTGTATAGCAATTGTATATGAATGCTTTAAAAATGTATCTAATAAAATATGTGCATAAGTAAATTTACCTTTATTATATTATTAATATTTTTACTATATAATTAATAATTATTTATTGTTACTGGGTAAATTAACTTATGAGATATAGGATTTCAGTAATAATATTGATGTTATTATTGGTACCTTGTTGTTGTTTTTCAGGTTCATTAGATGTATCAGATTCTTTGAACAGCAGGTTAAAACCTGTTTTTCTAGGGATTTCTTATAAATTGAGTGCTCCTCTGTTTAGTAGTTTTTCGATAGGTGAAACATATAGGATAAATGGTGTAAAAACTGATAGGGTTGTAGGCTTAAAAAGTGATATTTTATTAGATGCTGATAAAGCTATGAAAGATTTTAATAACTTCAATTTCTCAGAAGAATATGTTCCAAAATATGACAATAATATTTTTGGATTGTCTTTTATATTTGGGTATTCATTTAGGAATTTAAGAGTAGAACTTGAAGGATCTTATAAGAAATTTGATGTGATAGATACTAGAAATCATTTAGTAGATAATAATTATAGGCACATTGCTTTAGTCAGATCCAATCCACCTACATTGTATGACTATTTTGTTTTAAAAAATGATGGTGTAGAATTCTATTCAACTATACTAAATATTTGTTACGATTTTGCAGTTGATACTAATATTGTTCCTTTTTCTTGTGTGGGTATTGGAGAAGATATTATTAAAATTTTTGACTCAATTAGATTTAAACCTTCTTTTAACAGTAAACTTGGAATCAATTATTTAATGTCTCAGGATATGTTGTTATTTTTTGATGTATATTATCATAGAGTGGTTGGTAATGAGTATAATAATATTCCTGTGCAATATGTATCCTTACCCAATCCTCTTAATATTTCAACAGCAGCTAAGCTGGATATGGAATATTTTGGTGCAGAAATTGGTATAAAGGTATTTGTATAGAATTACCAAAACAGCTGAAATATCTTACATGTAGCTGACTATTGAGAAAGGTAAAATTTCATTCCTGTGTATTACTGTTATGCATTTATTATGTAATAAGTGGAATTGTGTACAATTACTTGACTTGGCATGGTTTGTCATAGTAAATTACCATAGTTTACCTTGTTATTAATGGATGTAAGATGAATTACAAAAAATTTGTTGTAGGTGTTGCATTGGCTACATTGCTTTCTTTCTTGCCTGATAATTCTTTTTCTGATGCAAACGTTCCTGAAGGGAGAAAGGGATTTTATGTAGGTACTCAATATAAAGTTGGTGTTCCTAATTTCAGTAATTTTTCAGCTGAAGAAACACTTCCTGGACTCACAAAAAGTATTTTTGCTTTAGGCCTTGATAAATCTAGCATTAGTGACCATGCAGGTTTTACACAAGCGTATAATCCTACATATGCAAGCAATTTTGCTGGGTTTGGTGGTGTTATTGGATATTATGTTAATGATTTTAGAGTAGAGTTTGAAGGTGCTTATGAAAATTTTGAACCCGAAAGACAGTGGTATCCTGAAGGAGGAGAAAGCCATAAGTTTTTTGCTCTATCTCGTGAGTCCACTGTTCAAGATAATAAGTTTATAGTGTTAGAAAATGATGGTGTTATTGATAAATCTCTTAATGTGAACTTTTGTTATGATATTGCTCATGGTAGTATTCCTTTAGCACCATATATGTGTGCTGGTGTTGGAGCAGATTACATAAAATTTTTGGGAATATCATTGCCTAAATTTTCTTATCAAGTGAAATTTGGGGTTAACTATCCTGTGAGTGTTAATGTTATGTTATTTGGTGGAGGTTATTATCATAAGGTTATAGGTAATAGGTATGAAAGAGTAGAAATAGCTTATCATCCTGCCACATTAACGAATGTGCCTAAAACTACTTCAGCATCTGCTACTTTAGATACTGATTATTTTGGTTGGGAAGTTGGTATGAGATTTACACTATAGGATTTTATAAACATAAATTTTTTGTCCTTATATTGTATAATAAGACTTTACATTACAGTTTGTTTTGGTTAATTGGAACTTCTAATTTTGGTGTTTGGTGTAGGTATATGCCTTACATTATTTCTGTACTGCTACAGTTATGCTGTTGTGTAACTGTAGACTGGTGGCTTGTGTTTTACATAATAAACCGCGTTCTATATCTTGCTACATAAAGACTCTAAGTAGTTTTTATGCTAAAACTAATAAAGTACTGTAAAAGCTCTGTTTACTTTTAACTAATAATTACAATGTGTGTAAAAAAACTAGGTTTATGAAAAAAATAATTACTAGCTACCTATAATGAACTCAACTTACCTTTTATTGTAGAAATCACACTAAAATAGAAACTACACACTGCCAGGTTAGAAAGCAAACCTTCCTCCAAGTTCTATTCCAAAGTGGCATACATCCAGTATTACTATTGCAGGGTAGTTTCCTTTTCCTGCAAGTGTTGATCCAGTAGGTATTATAGTAGGAATATCTCTAAATTCGTTCCCTATTACCTTATGAAAGTGCCCACCAATAAACACAGAAGCTTCTGGGCTTATAGAGTAGCTTAAACCTAACTTTCCTTGGTAAGAAATTTTAGGATTTGTAGCTTCAAACATGGATACTAAATCAGTACCGATACCTGCGCATATATAAGGAGAAAAAGGTATGCCTTCGCCTACTACGTCATAGCATGCGTTCAGCATAAATGATATGTCAAGTAATCCTTCATTTTTTAGAAAGACAAAATTATTACTTGCACTACTCATGTCTGCTGCTGAGTTATGGGATAGAGCACAATATCTATGTGCTTCATTCTTATAATTGTTACCTTGATTTTTTACATCAAATGTTTCATAAGATACTTCAAGCTCTATTCTTGGACCATCCATTGAGTAACCAATAGCTCCTGCAAAACCTAAAAACGGGTTGTTTTCATATTTAAATGAATAATTTGAGACAGTGAATACATCGTTTGGGGAGGAGTTGGATATTGCGCTTCCGTCCCAATTTTGCTTCAGTCCAAACACTCCAACTGTTGTATTTCTTTCTTCCTTAGCAGAGAATACTCCAAAATGCGAAGCACTTGGCATGTATTTTCCACTGATGTAGAAATTACCGTTAATACCACTACCTGCTGGGTCGGAAAATGATACTCCAGGTAGAGAAGATATTAATGATATCAATGCACTTGTTATGAAAACTTTTTTGTAATTCATATATAACCTAATAGTGACAAATAAATTAACAATAGTAGAAGTGTCATATAAAAGCAAGTCAGAATATAAATTTTTGTATAAAATATCGGTAACTTTTGTAAGGAAAATTTAATATATTACGTCAGGTAAGTAATAGCAAAAAAACTGGTTAAGTATAGTATCATGTGTAAAGGTGAGAAAAACAGCACTTATAAACTAGTCCCCCCCCCCCCCCTCTTATTGCTA
Source organism: Ehrlichia chaffeensis str. Arkansas (assembly GCF_000013145.1). NCBI lineage: Bacteria > Pseudomonadati > Pseudomonadota > Alphaproteobacteria > Rickettsiales > Anaplasmataceae > Ehrlichia > Ehrlichia chaffeensis. The sequence goes on along the minus strand of NC_007799.1, from coordinate 1,163,742 downwards.
CATTCTTTTGCCACTATTTTTATTTACCTGCAGCAATAATAAAAACAAGTTTAGATTATTTTTAACATGTGGCAATAATAAAATTAAAAGTTAAACCTTCCTCCAAGTTCCACTCCAAAGTGGCATACACTTAGTGTTACTATAGTAAAGTGATTACCTGTGAGAGTTGAGGTACTGGGTATCATAGCAGGAATATCTCTGAATTCATTCCCTATCACCTTATGAAAATGTCCACCAACAAAAACAGAAGCTTCTGGGCTTATGGAGTAACTCAAACCTAACTTTCCTTGATAAGAAATTTTAGGGTTTATAGCTTCAAACATGGATATTAAATCAGTACCAACACCTGCACATATGTAAGGAGAGAAAGGTATTCCTTCACTTATTACATCATAGCATGCATTCAACATAAGTGATATATCAAGTAGTCCTTCATTTTTTAGAAAAACAAACTTATCACCTGCATTGCTTAGCTTTCCCCCACTGTTATGGGTTAAAGCATAATATTTGTGAGCATCGTTCTTATAGTTATTACCCTGGTTTTTCACATCAAATGTTTCATAGGACATTTCTAACTCTATTCTTGGACCATTCATTAAATAACCAACAGCTCCTGCAAAACCTAGAAATGGATTATTTTCATATTTAAATGAATAATTTGGAACGTTAAATGTATTTTCTGGAGAATTTTTAGATATTGTGCTGCCATCCCAATCTTGCTTTAATCCAAATACTCCGGTTGTTGTATTTCTTTCCTGTTTAGCAGAGAATACGCCAAAATGTGAAACACTTGGTACATATTTCCCACTGATATAGAAATTACCACCAACATTGTCGTTCTGTACTGCATCAGAAAATGATATTCCAGGTAAGAAGGACATTAGCGATACTAATGTAGTTGTTATAAAAAATTTTTTGCAATTCATATTGCACCTAAAATAGTGAAAATAAATTAACAATAGTAGAACTACAATGTAAAAACAAGTTATAAGCTAGTTTTTAGTACAAGATATAAATGGTTTTTGTAAGAGAAATTTAAGTATTGTTTGTTTTTCCAGAAGCTGTTGTATTTGTCAAGTTATTTAGTGTAAGTGGTATAATAAGGGATATGGTAAATAGCAATTTAGTCCCCCCCCCCCCTTCTTATTGCTACATTCTTTTGCCACTATTTTTATTTACTGTAGCAATAATGAAAACAAGTTTAGATTATTTTTAACATGTGGCAATAACAAAATTAGAAGTTAAACCTTCCTCCAAGTTCTATTCCAAAATGACATACACTTAGTGTTACTATTGCTAGATCTGGAGTAGCTGATGACGTAACAAATGCTTTCAGAGTAGGAATGTCCCTAAATTCGTTTCCTATCACCTTATGAAAATGTCCACCAATAAATACAGAAGCTTCTGGGTTTATAGAGTAACTTAGACCTAACTTCCCTTGGTAAGAAATTTTAGGATTTGTAGCTTCAAACATGGATATTAAATCAGTACCAACACCTGCACATATGTAAGGAGACAAAGGTATGCTCTCGTTTATTATATCATAGCATGCATTTAGCATAAATGATATGTCAAGCAATCCTTCGCTTTTTAACAGTACGTATTTACTAGTTTTAGGTATTCCGCTGTTGTCTTGTTGACCTAAAGCACAGTATCTGTGAGCATCATTTTTATAGTTATTACCCTGATTTTTAACGTCAAATGTTTCATAGGACACTTCAAACTCTACTCTTGGACCACCCATTGAATAACCAATAGCTCCTGCAAACCCTAAAAATGGGTTATTTTCATATTTAAATGAATAACCCTTGTTATTGAAATGATTATCATTGTGACTTGATGAGCTAATCCCTTCCCAATCTTGTTTTAAGCCATACAATGCAACAGTAGGATTTTTTTCTTCTTTGGCAGAAAACATGCCAAAATGCGAAGCACTTGGCATATACTTGCCACTAACATAGAAATTACCACTAATATTGTCACCTTGCACTGGATCAGAAAATGATATTCCAGGTAGAAAGGACATTAGTGATACTAATGCAGTTGTTATAAAAAATTTTTTGCAATTCATATTACACCTAAAATAGTGAAAATAAATTAACAATAGTAGAACTGCAATGTAAAGACAAGTTATAAGCTAGTTTTTAATATAAGATATCAATGGTTCTCATAAGACAAATTTAAGAATTGTTTACCTTTGTTTGAACTGTTGTATTTGTCAGATTATTTGGTGTAAGTGGTAGTAAGGGATATGGCAAATAATAATTTAGTTCCCCCCTCCCCCCTCTTATTGCTACATTCTTTTGCCACTATTTTTATTTATTGTGGCAATAATCAAAGTTGGAAGTTAAACCTTCCTCCAAGTTCTATGCCAAAGTAGAACACGTCCAGTGTTACTATTGCAGGGTAGTTTCCTTTTCCTGCAAGCGCTGATTCACTAGGTATCATAGTAGGAATATCTCTAAATTCGTTTCCTATCACCTTATGAAAATGTCCACCAATAAACACAGAAGCTTCTGGGCTTATAGGGTAACTTAAGCCTAATTTTCCTTGATAAGAAATTTTAGGATTTATAGCTTCAAACATGGATACTAAATCAATACCAATACCTGCACATATATAAGGAGAAAAAGGTATGCCTTCACTTATTACATCATAACATGCGTTCAGCATAAATGATTTATCAAGTAGTCCTTCATTTATTAGAAAGACAGACGCACTGCCTGCACCATCTATCTGTGTCTCTGTGCCGAGAAGATGGGACAGAGCATAATATCTATGTGCTTCGTTCTTATAATTGTTACCTTGATTTTTAACATCGAATGCTTCATAAGATACTTCAAGCTCTATTCTTGGGCCATCCATTGAGTAGCCAATAGCTCCTGCAAATCCTGAAAATAGATTATTTTCATACTTAAATGAATAATTTGGAACGGTGAATATATCGCTTAAAGTGGTTCTAGATATTACACATCTATCCCAATCTTGCTCTATTCCAAATACTCCAACTGTTGTATTTCTTTCTTCCTTGGCAGAAAAAACTCCAAAATGCGAAGCGCTTGGCATATACTTTCCACTGATGTAGAAATTACCACTAATGTTGTCATCCTGTACTGGATCAGAAAGTGATATTCCAGGTAAGAAGGACATTAGTAATGTTAATGCAGTTGTTATAAAAAATTTTTCGCAGTTCATATTACACCTGAAATAGTGAAAACAAATTAACAGTAGTAAACCTACAATGTAAAAACAAGTTATAAGCTAGTTTTTAGTACAAGATATAAATGGTTTTTGTAAGAAAAATTTAAATATTGTTTATTTCTCCAGAAGCTGTTGTATTTGTCAGATTATTTAGTGTAAGTGGTAGTAAGGGATATGGCAGATAGTAATTAGTCCCCCCCCCCCCTCTTATTGCTACATTTTTTTGCCACTATTTTATTTATTTGTAGCAATAATGAAAACAAGTTTAGATTATTTTTAACATGTGGCAATAATAAAATTAGAAGTTAAATCTTCCTCCAAGTTCTACTCCAAAGTGACACACACTCAGTGTTACTGTTGCTAAGTCTGGAGTAGCTGCAGATGATGGTGTAGCAAACGCTTTAAGAGTAGAAATGTCCCTGAATTCATTACCTGCAACTTTATGAAAATGTCCACCAACAAAGACAGAAGCTTCTGGGTTTATAGAGTAACTCAAACCTAACTTTCCTTGATAAGAAATTTTAGGGTTTATAGCTTCAAACATGGATATTAAATCGGTACCAACACCTGCACATATGTAAGGAGAGAAAGGTATTCCTTCACTTACTACGTCATAGCATGCATTCAACATAAGTGATATATCAAGTAGTCCTTCATTTTTTAGTAGCACGTAGTGACTAGCTGTGGCATTAGTGCTGCTTGCTTTACGATCTAAGGCACAGTATCTGTGAGCATCATTTTTGTAATTACCACCTTGATTTTTCACGTCAAATGTTTCATAGGACACTTCAAACTCTATTCTTGGACCACCCATTGAATAACCAATAGCTCCTGCAAAACCTAGAAATGGATTGTTTTCGTATTTAAAAGAATAACCTTTGTTATTAAAGTCCGCATCAGCATGACTTGAAGCACTAACACCGTTCCAATCTTGTTTCAAACCATACAACGCGACAGTAGGATTTTTTTCTTCTTTGGCAGAGAAAACTCCAAAATGAGAAGCACTTGGCATGTACTTGCCACTAATATAGAAATTGCCACTCACACTGTCATCTTGTACTGGTTCAGAAAGTAATATTCCAGGTAAGAAAGACATTGGCAATGCCAATGCAGTTGTTATAAAAAATTTTTTGCAGTTCATATTATACCTAAAATAGTGAAAATAAATTAACAATAGTAGAACTACAATGTAAAAACAAGTTATAAGCTAGTTTTTACTATAATACATAAGTAGTCTTTGTAAGAGAAATTTAATACGTTTTATGCGTGCACGAAAAACATCTATTCCTAGAAACCATATACAATTGTAGAAATACATGGCAAGAATATCTTCTAATATAAAATACATAAGGGAAAACTTGAAATAACTTCACATTTTCCCTATTATTATGAATTGCTAAATTTTTTTCACTATTTATTATATATAATAACAAATAAATAAAACTAGAAGGTGAACCTTACTCCAACTTCTCCGCCAAAGTATCCAGTGTCAATAGTTACTAGCGCAGATGTGGTTTGAGGAGCTCCTTCTAATACTACAGGTGTTATTACAGGTATTTTGTTAAAATTATTTCCTATAACTCCGTGGTAGTATCCTCCAATAAAAGCGGAAACTTCTGGTGTGATTGGATAGCTAATACCTATTTTCCCTTGGTATGAGAATTTTAAATTAAAATCCTTAAATACGTTTATAAGGTCTGCTCCTACACCTGCACATGCATACGGTATGAAAGGTACTCCTTCAGCTGTAATGTCATAGCAAGTGTTAACCATTAATGACATAAAAGTGATGCCTTCATTTTTAAGGACAACATATTTCTTATCTGCTATTGCGTCTTCACGAGATAGTCCAAAGTATTTATAGTAGTCACCGCTATTAGTGTCATTGTTGTCAGGATTTTTTGCATCAAATTTTTGGTATGCAGCTTCAAGTTCTATTCTTGGCCCATCCATAGCATAACCAATACTTCCTGAGAATCCTGATATTAGGTTATTCTGAAACTCGAGGGCTGGATCTGTCCTGTTAAAATTCGCAGATTGTGCTATATCTCCGTCTTTTTTCAGCCCGAAAACCTTTTTAGTGATAGAAGTATTTCCATTGATGGGAGCTTCTTCAGCTGAGAATTTTCTGAAGTGTGATATGCTTGGATTATACTTTACACTAATGTAGAAGCCTTCTCTGCTGTCGTTGATTCCTGTATCATTTGAAGTTACAGGATCTGCAAAAGATTGGTAAGGTAAGATTGACATTAATGAAATTAATGCACTGCTTACAAAAATTTTCTTGTAATTCATGTTAATAAACCTTTTATAAAAGATAATAAAAATTTAAGAATAATGAAAGAAATAAAGAAAAGCAAGTCTAGAATATAAAATTTCTTTCAAATTTACAACAAAAGTAATTGATATTTAAAGTGATTAGAATAAAAATTTTAATAAAATCTATAGTTAACTTTACTACTTAATTAATAAAAATATGAGTAGACTTGCTTTTACCACTTGCTAAAGTACTTATCCACTAGGACAGAAGCTAAATTCGACATTTAAGTCTTGTTATTTCAAATCACAAATTCAGTACATGCATTATGAGCAAATCTAGTATCCTTATTTAATTACATTATAACATATATTAATAAATACGGAACAGTAATTAATTAAAATTTATTTGGGAATCATTCTAATAAAGCAGAAAACGGTTTAGCCATTTTAAATGTGTTTAAAAAGAAATCTTTTTGACATTATTGTAAACTTATGATTTTTATTAAGGGGAAGAGTGAACAAAATACTGTTATTAGAAGTTTACAGAAAGTTAACTGTTAAATAATGAGAAACTTCCTAGAAAAGGTAATTTCCCATTATTTTATGGTTGAGCAATTAAAATGTGAATCTTATTCCAACTTCGCCACCAAAGTATGCAATGTCAAGTGTAGCTACTGCAGATGTGACTTTAGGAGATTCTTTAAGTGTGTAAACATGGTTTACGTTTAAGTTTTTGAATTGATTGCCTATTACTTGATGGTAATACCCATCAAGGAATAAATTTACTTTAGTAAATAGTTGATAGCTAATACCTAGTTTGCCTTGGTAAGCAAATTTTACATGTAAAGCGTCGAAGAATTCTATGGCGTTTATACCCATACCTGCACATATATAAGGTAAGACTGGTAATTCATCTACAGAAAAATCGTAACAGACGTTAACCATAGTAGATAAAATAGATAATCCATCATTTTTCATAACAGTATGATAAACACCTGTATCTTCCGCTTTAGGTTCAAAGAAGCCATCTTTTAAATCACGTGCTAGTGCAAAATAACGGTACGCATCTTTTACTTGTGTGTAACCTCCAGGGTTTTTGACATCAAATTTTTCATGAAATCCCTCTATTTCAATTCTTAGACTATCAGGAAAAGAGTAACCAACAGCCCCATTGAAATTGGCAACATTATCTTGAAATTCTGCAGTATAAGGAATTGTGAAATTACCTGGATTGCTAATACCTGTAGTAGCATTACTACCAACTGCAACAGAATTAATGTCTTTTTTAAGTGCTATTAACTGCTTTGTGGGAACATTAGTTTCTTTTACTGAAAAATTACTAAAAACTGAAACACTAGGTTTGTACTGCCCACTGATATATAACCCAGGCTGTTTTTTAGCACTGTTGTTTATAGTTTCTGAAAATGATATACCAGGTAATAACAATAAGCATACCATTGCTGTACTTATTGTAAAGAATTTGTTTTTCTTATTCATGAGATTTTCCATATTTGTTTATAATTAAAATATAAGCCTTGCTCCAATTTCACCACCAAAATACCCAATGTCAAGTGTAGCTACTGCAGATGTAACTTTGGGTGCGTCATTAAGTTCAGCTACATGTTGAACATTTAGATTTTTAAATTGGTTGCCCATTACTTGGTGATAATATCCACCAGCAAATAAACTAACGTTGGAAGATAATGGATAAGTAATACCTAATTTACCCTGACACGCGAATTTAACATGTAATGCATCGAAAAACTCTATAGCATTTACACCTATACCACCACATACATAAGGTAATATTGATAAATTATCTGAAGAAAAATCATAGCAGCCATTGACCATAATGGATATTATAGATAGTCCTTCATTTTTCATTACAGTGTGGTATACCTTATATGAACTGTTGCCATCATGTGAAGTTCTATTTTTTGGGCTAGTAGGAATAGAGTCTATATCACGTGCTAAAGCAAAGTAACGGTATGCATCTTGTATTTCTGTATATCTTCCAGGGTCTTTGACATCGAATTCTTCATAAGAACCTTCTATTTCAATTCTTGGGCCTTCAACAAAAGTGTACCCAATAGCGCCATTAAAATTAGAAATATTATCTTGAAATACAGCTATATAAGGAGTACTGAAATTAAGTGGGTAACTAATGCCAGCAGTAACACTATCGTCAAATTCGACAGAATTAATGTCTTTTTTAAGAGCTGCTAGATACTTTGTAGGAAAATTAGTTTCCTTTACTGAGAAATTGCTAAAAATAGAAACACTAGGCTTGTATTGTCCACTAACATATAACCCAAACTGTTTTTTAGTGCTGCTATTTGTAGTGTTTGAAAGTGATGCATTAGATAATGACAATAAACATACTAATATTGTACTTATTGTGATAAATTGATTTTTCTTCTTCATGAAATTTTCCGTGTTTAGTTATAATTAAAGTATAAACCTTACTCCAACTTCACCACCAAAATACCCAATATCAAGTGTAGCAACAGCAGATGTAACTTTAGGTACCTGTTGTAATTCATAAACGTGTTGAACCCTTAGATTTTTAAATTTATTACCTATTACTTTATGATAATAGCTATCAGCAAATAAATGAACATTTGAAGATAGTGGGTAAGTAATACCTAACTTACTTTGATGTGCAAACTTAATATGTAGTGAATCAAAAAATTGTATAGCATCTATTCCCATACCTACACACATGTAAGGTGATATTGGTAGATTACTTAAAGTAAAGTTATAACAACCATTGATTATGACAGATGAAATAGATACCCCATCATTCCTCATAACAGTGTGATAAATACCGTGAGGTTGAATACCTGATGTTTCTTTGTGTTTAGGGCAAGTTTGACCAGATTGCATCTCACGTGCCAGGGCAAAGTAACGATATGCATCTTTTACTTTTGTATATCCTCCAGGGTTTTTAACATCAAATTCTTCATAGGAACCTTCCATTTCAAGTCTTAAACCTCTAGCGTAGAAGAATCCAAGTGCTCCACTAAAACTAGCAGCATTGTCTTGAAATTTTGGTATATAAGGGATAGTGAAATTCTGCGGATTATTAATACCGCTATCAGCATTGGTACTAATGTCAACAGAATCAATATCTTTTTTAAGTGCTACTAACTGTTGTGTAGTGAAGTTAGTTTCTTTTACTGAGAAATTGCTAAAAACAGAAACACTGGGTTTATATTGCCCACTAATGTATATACCTAAATTGTTAGCATTGTTATTTATGATTCCTGAGAATGATACATTAGGTAATGACAATAAGGATATCAAAGCTGTACCTATTGTAAAGAGCATACTTTTGTGATTCATGAACTTTTCCGTATTTAATTGTAATTAAAATATAAATCTTACTCCAACTTCAGCGCCGAAATATCCAACATTAAGTGTGGCAACTGCAGATGTAACTTTAGGTGCATCATTAAGTTCAGCTACATGTTGAACGTTTAAATTTCTGAATTGGTTACCTATTACTTGATGATAATATCCATCAGCAAATAAGCTGATATTATAAGATAATTGATAAGTGATGCCTAATTTGCTTTGGCACGCAAGTTTAATGTGTAATGCGTCAAAAAATTCTATTGCATCCACACCTATACCTCCACATATATAAGGTGATACTAATAAATTATCCGAAGAAAAATCATAACAGCCGTTAACCATGATAGATATTATAGATAACCCATCACTCTTCATTACAGTGTGAAATACTTTTTGTGAGCTTTGTGCTTTTGGTTGGAACTTGTTGCTTTCCATATCACGTGCTAAAGCAAAGTACCGAAAGGCATCATTTAGACCATAACCTCCAGGGTTTTTAGCATCAAATTCTTCATAGGAACCTTCTATTTCAATCCTTAGACCTTCAGTAATGTAACCAATAGCACCGTTGAAATTAAAAGCATTATCTTCAAATGCTGCTATATAAGGTATAGTAAAATTTCCTGGATGACTAATACCTTGACTAGCATCGGCGTTAACTTCAAGAGAGTTAATATCTTTTTTTAACGCTATAAGATTTTTTGTGATAGTGTTAGTTTCTTTAATTGAGAAACTACTAAAAACAGAAACACTTGGTTTGTATTGTCCACTAATATATAACCCAGAGTGTTTTTTAATACTGCTGTTTGTAACCTCTGAAAACGATACACTAGGTAATGACAGTAAATATACCAATGCTGTAGCTATAATAAACTTGTTTTTTTTATTCATTAGATCTTCCGTATTTAGTTATAATTAAAATATAAATCTTACTCCAATTTCGCCACCAAAGTACCCAACATTGAGTGTAGCAACTGCAGATGTGAACTTAGGAGCGTCACTTAAATCACTTACGTGTTGAACGTGTAAGTTTTTAAATCTGTTACCTGTTACTTTATGGTAATATCCGTTAAGAAATAAACTTACTTCAGGGGATATAGAATAACTAATACCTACCTTGCCTTGATGAGCAAACTTAACATGTAAATCATTAAAAAACTCTATGAAATCTCCTCCTATTCCTGCGCATACATACGGTACTACTGGTATATCATCTAATGTAAAATTGTAACACCCATTTATCATTACTGATGAAATTGATAACCCGTCATTTCTCATGACAGTGAATTTTCTTGTGTCATCAGGACTAGATTTATTAGTGCCATCCATAGCACGTGCTAGTGCAAAATACCTGTATGCGTCTGTAGCAGATCCTTCTGGATTTTTAACATCAAATTCTTCATAAGAAGCCTCTACTTCAATTCTAAAATTCTCGGAATACAAGTATCCAATTGCCCCACTGAAACTTATGGCATTGTCTTGAAATTCTGCAATGTAAGGAAAGTTGAAATTTGTGTAGGTTGTGATATTACTGTTCCCTATGACACTGATGTCCTTTTTAAGCCCAACTAGTTGAGTAGTATTGTAGTTGGTTTCTTTGACTGAAAATTTGCTAAAATGAGAAACTCCTGGTCTATATTGTCCACTGATATATAACCTAGGTTTAAAATAAGTATGGTTACTTACATTTCCTGTAGAAGAGGCCTCAGATGTGAATAATAAGCTTGCTAGTAATGATGCACCTATTATAAAAAAACTTTTTCTATTATTCATAATATTCCTTTAAAATGTAAGTCTAATTCCGATTTCACCACCAAAATAACCAATGTTAAGTGTGGCTACTGCGTATACAGGTCCAAAATCTGTACTAGCCACGTGTTGAACATTTAGATTGTTGAATTGATTTCCTATAACCTTATGATAATATCCATCAATAAATACGCTTGCTTGAGTCGATAAGTGATAATTGATACCTAACTTGCCTTGGTATGCTAATTTAATGTGTAATGCGTCAAAAAATTCTATAAAATCTCCACCTACACCAACACATACATAAGGTGATACTTCTAAATCCTTTAAAAAGATGTCATAACAGCCATTAAATATAACAGAAGTAATGGAAACACCATCATTTCTCATAACAGTATAGTTGTTTGAGGTAGGGCTAGAACCTGATGGGTTTCTAGCTAAAGCGAAATATCTATAGGTATCTTTTATTAAGCAGTCTCCAGGATCTGTCACATCAAATTCTTCATAAGAACCTTCAAGCTCAAATCTTGCCCCTGTGGGATCAGAATAACCAATAGCTCCACTAAAGCTGGTAATGTTATTTTGAAATGTTACTTTATAGGGGATATTAAAATCTGTATTAATATTAAGGGTACTAGTAGAAATTGCGTTGTGTCTTAACCCAATTAGTTGAATGTTATCATTATAGATTTCTTTGACTGAAAATTTGCTGAAATGAGAAATCCCTGGTTTATATTGCCCACTTATATATAACCCAGAAAGTTTATCAGTGTTATTGTTAATAGTTTCTGGAAAAGATATGTTAGGTAACAACATATGAATAAGTGTTGCTCCTATTGTAATAAAATTTTTTTTACTCATAAAACTCCTTAAAATATAAATTTTAACCCAAATTCACTACCGAAATACTCAACATTAAGAGTAGCTACTGCAAAAGTAGACTTAGGATGACTGTTAAGACTAACAACGTGTTGAACATTTAAATTGTTAAATTTATTTCCTATGACCTTATGGTAATATCCGTCAGCAAATATAATCATATTAGAGAATAATGGATAACTGATACCTACCTTACCTTGATAAGCAAATTTAAAACTTACAGCACTAAAAAATTCTATAATGTCCCCACCAAACCCTACGCATATGTAAGGTGATACTTTTAAATTGTTTAAAGAAAAATCATAACAGCCATTGATTATAATGGATGCGACAGATAAGCCATTGTTCTTTATAACAACATACTTATTTGTTTCAGGATATTTTTGAAGATTATCAATTCCTCTTGCTAAAGCAATATACCTGAAGGCTTCACTTACTACGTAATTACCAGGATTTTTAACGTCAAATTCTTCATAAGACCATTCTACCTCAACCCTTGGACTGTCTTGGGAAATATATCCAACAGCTGCACTGAAGCTAACAGCATTATCTTGAAATTTTGTGTTATAAGGAATGTTGAATTTTTTATTTGTTGTTATATCTGTAATAGACTTAATATCTTTTGCTAGTCCTAATAACTCTTTAGTGTCAGTATAAGTTTCTTTAAGTGAAAAATTACTAAAGTGAGAAACAGTAGGTTTATATTGTCCACTGACATATAGCCCAGTGCACTTAGTGTTATTATTAATATTATTTAAGTTTGACAAAGATTTAGTAGGTAAGTATGACACTAAACATACTAACACTGACCCTATTATAAAAAGCTTTTTTTTAGCACTCATAAGAACTTTCCTTATTTATTGATATATTCCTTACTCGAATTTCATTACTGAACTCTCTAGCATTAGGTATTGGTATTATTACGAGAGTATTTTTATTATGTTGGTTTAATACAGAACGGTTATAGTTAATAAGTAATTTACATTGACAGATAATGTTTTCATATAGAATGTCAAAAAAATTACGGTACTCACTGCCAGTAAGTGTATATGTATAATGTAGTGCTGGATTATCCCATAACGTGGTATAGAAGCCGCATTTACTATCATTAGGAATTATTAGTGTGTTATTTTGAAAGTTTCTAATAAAGGAAAATATTCCATAAAAAATTTGTAAATTTAACGGTTTACCGTACAAATAACAATTCATGTTACTAAACTTAGTATCACGACATTTATCTTTTATTAATTTTTTTGTGCTAACGTTAAAGATATTAGTTCTTAGTAGACTGATAACACATATAGCAAGGCTGTTATATCTAATAATATTTACCAGCACTAGAAAGATATAAGTAGAAAGAATAAATGATAAATATGCTAAGATATATTCTCCCACTCTAGTAAGTTTTTCTTTATATATCATATGAGAACTGCCCACATATTATTTAAAATGTAAACTTTACTCCAGCTTCACCACCAAAATAAGCAACATTAAGTGTAGCTACTGCAGAAGTTGCTTTAGGAAATTCATCAAGTGTAACAACATGGTTAACATTTAAATTTTTAAATTTATTCCCTATAACTCTATGATAGTACCCACCAGCAAATACATTAATCTTAGGAAAGAAGTAATAACTAATACCTAGTTTTCCTTGATAAGCAAGTTTAATGTGCAAAGTATCAAAAAATTCAATGAAATCTTCACCAATACCTGCACATATATAAGGTGATACGACTAAATTATTAAAAGATAGATCATAACAACCATTGATCATGATTGATGCAACAGATAAGCCATTATTCTTCATAACTGTATATTTTTGAGCATCAGGAACAGTAGTAGACGTATTACGTGCTAGAGCAAAAAACCTAAAAGCATCTTTTGCTGAGTAGTCTTTAGGATCTTTGACATCAAATTTTTCGTAAGAACCTTCAAGTTCAAGTCTTAGACTTTCGGGGTAAGAATATCCAATTGCTCCACTGAAACTAGCAGCATTATCTTGAAATGTAACAGTATATGGACCTTGAAAGTTTGAATAAGTGTTAGGATCGATAGAAGACGCACTTTTTTTATATCCTACTAGTTGTATTGTATCAACATTAGTTTCTTTTACTGAGAAATTGCTAAAATGGGATACTCCTGGTCTATACTGCCCTGTAATATATATACCACTAGTGTTATTTCCTGTATGATTATGATTTATAGCTGAAAAGGATTCAATAGATAAGAATGATAATAGAGATGCAAGTACTGTTCCTATTGTAATAAACTTTTTTTTGCTCATAAAAATTCCTTATTTGATTATTTAAAATATAAATCTCATCCCAACTTCACCACCAAAATATTCAATGTTTAGTTTGGCTGTTGCAGAGGTAATGGTAGGTGAGTTTTTAAGTTCATATGAATACTTAACATGTAGGTTGTTAAATTTATTATTTATGACCTTGTGATAATGTGCATCAGCAAAAATAGTAATAGAGGGAGATATTGGATAGCTAATACCAACCTTACTTTGGCAAGCAAACTTGATATGCATTACTTCAAAAAACTCTATAAAATCTCCTCCAACTCCTATACATACGTAAGGTGATATTGTTGTGTTATTAAAAGAAAAATCATAACAACCGTTGATTATTACTGATGCAACAAATACCCCATTATTCTTCATTAAAGTATAAAAAGACTTTTTAGGATTACTGTCAGAGGGTTGACTAGTTTCATGTGGTTTTGGAGAGAAATTTGAACCATTTTTTTCACGTACTAAAGCAAAATATCTATTAACATCTTGTACTGCATAATTTTTATAATTTACAACATCAAAATCCCCATAAGAGCTTTCTATTTCTAACCTTGGTCCTTGCCCAGAATAATAACCAATTGCACTGCTGAAATTTATAAAATTGTTCTTGAACTTTGCAATATAATGAGTGTTGAATTTTGTATTATCTCGTAATATATGTTCTGTGATATATGTAACATCAGTTGTAAGACCTATCAAATCTACTACTTTGTCATTTTCTTCTACTGAAAAATTCTTGAAATGAGGAATACTTGGCTTATATTGACCACTTATGTACAATCCAACTTTTTGAGTGATTGTGTTATTATTTGCATATGTTGTAAATGACTTAAGTGGGAAAAGAAATAACAAAAATGTTAATATAACATTTACAAAATTAAATTTCTTTGTCATAGTATATAACCTTACTTAGTTAAACATAAACCTTATTCCAATTTCACTTCCAAAATAACCAATATCAAGTTTTGCTAATATAGGTATAGTTTCTTCAGAAATATTAGGATCAGCTACATATTGCATGTACAAATTTTTAAATCTGTTACCCATGACTTTATGATAATATATGTCAGAAAATAATAGGATATTGTTATTTATCAAATAACTCATTCCAACTTTCCCTTGATATGCAAGTTTAAAATGTATTGTATTAAAAAGCCCTACAAGATCTTCACCAATGCCTGTGCATAAATACGGTACTATTGATGTATTATTAATTGAAATATCATAGCAGGTGTTAACCATAATAGATGCGATGGATAATTTATTATTTGTTGTAATAGCATAATTTTCATCATGTATTCTAGAATGGTATTTATTTGAACTTATTATTAGTGAGTTATTGGAATTTTTTACGTTGAACTCTTGATAACAACCCTCTGCTTCAAGTCTTAGTCCCTTAGAAAAGTAGCCAATGGTTCCACTAAAACTAGTGGTATTATCTTGAAACTGTAGGTTATAAGCGTTTGATTTGAGTATATTATTTAGATTAGCCTTTATTTTTTTGAATTCTTCTGAACTTTTTTTAGGGTGAGATTCTTGTATTGAGAAATTTCTAAAGTGAAAAATACTGGGTTTATATTGACTACTGACATATGTACTAGAAACTTTTAAATCCTTTTCTACATTGCCTATTAATGCTGACAAAGATTCTATAGGTAACAATAGAAAGAATAGTGTTATAACATATGTTACTATATAGCAATAGTGTTTTTTGTTATACATATACATATTTCCTTCACTTTAAAATATAAAACTTAATCCAATTTCACTGCTAAAATGTTCTAGATTAAGGGTTAATGATGCAGTGACATCTTGATCTATATCTTTGCTAGTCTTGTTTGTAACTAGTCTTTTTAATTCAACAGGTTGGTAAACTGGTAAAAGTTCAAATTTGTTTCCTATAACCTTATGATACTGTCCATTAATGGAGAGAATTAACTTTGAAGTAATGGGATAGCTAACACCAACTTTACCTTGATAAGCAAACTTTATTCTCATGACATCAAAAATTTCTATAAAATCTCCACCAACGCCTATACATATGTAAGGTGTAAAGGCCTTATATTTTGTTTCGCTACATAAATTTATTATATTAGATATAATAGATATACCATTGTTTTTTGCTACAGTGTAACCAAAGGTATTGTCAAGAAACCCATGCTCCGACTTACGTGGTATAGCAAAGTATTTATACCCGTCTTTGGATTTATAACGTGCAAGGCGCTTTGTATTGAAATTTTTGTATGCTCCTTCAAATTCTATCCTAAAACTTTTTACAAACAGTCCAACAGACAAACCTATCCCTAATAAATCATTTTGATAGGACTTATAAGAATCAGTTTGATGTAGTGGGCTAAAGCTAAAATTTTCTTTTAAAGTATCAAATTTAGTGTTTGCTGTAATTTTAGCTAATCCAATTGGTTCTTGTGTATCAAAATCAGTTTCTTTAATATAGAAATTCTTAAAATGTGGAGTGGTTAATTGATATTTTATTGTTACATAAGATCCATCTATATTGTTGTTTTGGTGCATGCAAAAAACATACTTTGGCAATAACAGCCCAGATAATATTATAAAACTTATATATAACTTCTGCATAAATACGACCTACTATTTAAGAAATAAACCTGATTCCGATACTGCTAGTAAGAAAATTGGCGTTAAATTTTGCTGATATAGTTGGGAACCCGGAAGATGAGTAATCTACTACTGGCAAATCAGAAAATTGATTATTTAAGTGTCCATGAAAAGATCCATCAATAAAGAATGCTATATTTGGAGAAACAAAATAACTAATACCAACCTTAGCTTGATAAGCAAATTTAAAGCTTACTTGATCTAGAAAATCAATAAAATTACCACCAACCCCAAGACATAAATAAGGAGCTACATTGCGTGTCTTTTTTAAAATAAAATCATAACATGCATTAATTATAAAAGGTGATAAAGTAATACCTGTGTTTTTCATATAATAATATTTATCTTCTGCAGATTGATGTGGATGTTTAGTATCCATTGTAGTTGCTAAAGCAAAATACTCGTAAAAATTTTTATGAAGGTATCCTGCAGGGGCAGTTAAATTGAACTTCTCATAAAAAGCTTCAACTTCTACTCTAAAATGAGTGGTTGAATACCCTATAACACCACCTGCACCTAATAAATTTTTCTTGTATGTAGGGTTATAAGGTAAAGTAAAAAAAAGATAACCTCCATGTAGCAATCCTTTTGCAAGCTCTTCCAACGCTTCAGGTGGTAAAGTACCTTGTGCTACACTTTGCACCATGTGAGGTATAGTACTTCTACACTCTTCATCTGAGGACATTAGCTCTCTTATGTTGTTATTAGTTACTAAAAATCTATTAAAACGTGGAACACCTGGTTTATATTGTCCTCCTATATAAAAATGACCTATATTGTCCTTTAAGAAATCATTGTTTACAATTGCAAAGGATAATGAAGGCACAAGCAATATTAAACATATTAATATAAAGACCTTTGCATAGCTCATAATATAACCTTAATAATTATAATTAACAAAACCAGGGTATATCCCTATAATAACACTATTGATAAAACTAGTTGCTGTAGGATTGATAGTATACTTATTCAAAAGATAATTGATGGAAGAATTGTTACACTTATTTTTTAGTATCTTATAGTATATTATCAATACTCTAGGGTTAGTAAAAAAATTTAAATAAGAAATTTTAAAATTGGTTGTTCTTATAATACCAAAAAGTTTGAATAAACTCCTATGTAGGTAATTTGATGTTTTACTATAGTTGTAATTTACGAAAAATTTTCCTAGTTTTAAGAAAGTGCTTTTGTAATAAAAATACTTTAAAGGATTATAAACAAAACATTTTACACTTAGCCTAAACTTACTTGTGCAGCTATTAATATACTTAAAGATGCTATAAGCTGCAAATAATAAGACCTGACCTCTTGATTTTTTATTATTCATGCATAACCCTTTTAACACACTCACTTAATGAGCAATAGACACACTAAAACTTTATTATATACCTATATACATATAAACACAAATATAAATTTGTCAAAAAATATTTTTATAATATAAACTTTATTCCAATACTCCCACCGTAATATCCAATACTTAACATAGCTAATGCTGTAGTGTGAACATGTGGCTTGCTGTTTGGTGGTGTTGGTGATGGATAGTCACATGGATAATTTACAGGAATTTTCTCAAATTTTTTACCAAATAAACCATGATAATAACCTTCTATAAAAACCGATACTTGAGGAGAAACAGTATAACTAGCTCCTAATTTTCCTTGGTATGAAAACTTTGTAGTATACTTACTGAGAAAATCAATTGTGTCTACTCCAAATCCTAAACATGAATACGTTATTATATTATGTTTAAGTCCGTCAACATCATAACAAACGTTGATCAGAGCTGAGGTAAGTGAAATACCATTATTTATTAGGGTAACATATTTATTATTGGCAGGATTGTTACTACCACCGCTTATTTCCTTTGCAAGAGCAAAATGCTTTTCACAATCAATTCTTTTATATCCGTTGTTCTTTATGTGGAAAGTTTCGTAAGAAAGTTCAGATTCTATTCTGAAATTTTTGTTATAGTAATATCCAAATATACCGGAAAAACCTAAACGATTATTTTCATAATATGGGTTGTATTTTATATTAAAATTAGTATTATCTTTAATACCAGTTAATAGATCATTTAGTAAGTCTTTTTTTAACCCAAAAACTTCTACAGTGTTGGCTGCGCTTTCTTTTATAAGAAGTTTTGATAGGTGTTGTCTGGCTGGCTTGTACTGAATACCAACATACATAGAATTATGGTCATTTAAAACTGATGCTAAAGAAATATGTGGTGTAAATAATATTAACATAACCCACAAAACAAACTTTCTGTTACTCCTTTTACTCATACACCTAAACCTTAATAATTGTTTTTAAAGAACCACACACTTACAGCAAAATAAATATACTAAAAAAGAATTAAGTCAACAAAACTAATAATCGATTGTTATGTTTACGGCATAATTTAAGCATTTGTTATAAATGTGAAACGGTAATACACAATGATTGTTTTATTCTATAAAAAATATTTAGTCAAATAAAAAACAAATTTATAAAGTATAAAACAAGATTACATAACATGTAAATGTGTATTTAAGAACAAATTTCATTTATGGATTCTTAAATTGTTTTTGATAAGTGTCTAATATAAGTTTGCCATGATAGGATAGTTTTCCTGCTATCACCTGTTTTATTTTTATATCACGTGATAAAGTTATTATAACGTGAGAATATGCTATGTACACAGAACTTACTTTATAGTAGAATTAGCTTTACTAAAACTATGTTGTTGTTAATATGTTGCTATAGTCAGATTATAGAATAAATCTAAGACCGACTTCACCACCATAGTTGTCTGCATTAAAGCAAGCTATAGGGTCTATATGTTTTGGTGCTTCTTTAAGTTCAAGGGGGTACTGAACTGATAGGTTAGTGAAAGAATTGTCTTTTGTTTTTACATAATACCCATTGGCGAATATAACAGTTTTTGGTGAGATTAGAAACCCTAAGCCTAGTTTTGCTTTAAATAGGGTATGGATGTTTGTTCCTCCTAAAAAGTTAGTTATTCCTTGCCCTATACCAATACAAGCGCTTGGCACTAAAGAGGAATTACTAACTATCATATCATAACAAGCATTGAATGTTAAAGAAATAACTCTAAATCCTTCATTTTTCATGACGACATGGTTGCCATTACTGTTATCTGTACTCTCTATACTATCTTTTTTACATAATGCAAAATATCTATAGTTATCCTTTTTATATTTTTGTTTATCGACATCAAATCTTGTAAATGCTCCTTCTAATTCAACTCTAAGACCTCCTCCTGAATATCCGATAGCTCCTGAAAATCCTGTATAATTTCTATTGTATATAGGGCTGTAACCTTTTTTGTCGTTGAACTCACTTTTCTGTTTGAAAGTTGGAGTATCAGTACTTTCTTTTAATGTAAATAGAGTTAGTTCTTTTTCTGTATTTTCATCTGTTTTATATTTGACGGATATTGGACTAAATCTAGGGAACTGTATGTTGTAATGTCCGCTTGCGTAAAACCCAGCTGTTTCGCTTTCATTAGAGAAATCAATAGGAATCGGTGATGCAAATACATTACATGCGAATAATGTTACTAGAGAAAGTACAATTCCTATAGCTGAGAATTTAGTCATAATATTATCCAAATGATAGAACAGTTTCATATTAATTAAAATCATGCTTCAAGTCAAAAGTAATACTTCAATAATATACAAATAAAACCTTATTAATATACTGAATGACAATACCTGGTTTACTTATAGGTTAATATTATAAAATAAATCATTGTTAATGCATTACAATTATGAAAGCTTTAATTTATTAGCATACTTGTATATATAAGATACAATTTTATAACTTACTGTTTGTTATCTAAAGACAATGCCTTAACCAAATTGTAAATTATGTTACGTACTTTTTCATTTTTTATACAAGTATATGCTCTAACCATCATTAAAACTTCTTTGCTATCTATTTTGCTATCGTGAAACTCTGGTATAAACTTTTCCTCGTTATCTTTAAGAGTAGATGTAGATGCAACAGTGTGATCACATGAAATATTTTTTAGATCTTCCTGTAACTTTAACATTATATCTCTTACTTCAACGTTAAGTACGCTTGCAAGTTGATATAGCCTGCTAATCACTATACGGTTTGTTCCTTTTTCATACTTTTGTACTTGTTGGAAAGTGATTCCTAATTTGTTTGCAAGCTGGTTTTGACTCATACCTCTCATGATACGTTGTCTTTTTATTTCTTTCCCAACGCACTCATCAACAGGGTGAGGCCTAATTTTTGTTGTGCTATTTTTTAGATCTTTTGTGGATTCTACTCCTTCTTTTGTGAAATTTTTGGAAGTATGATTGTCGTTTACTCCTTTATTTGTAAATTTGTTTTTCTGCATGTTTTTATCGATCAAACCGGCAATTAAAGGATCATGTGCTTTTATTTCATCAGTATCTTCCATTTTATTTATTTTGTTTTTCGCATGTGTAGACATATTATTTTCCTATAACAAAGCAACCTATGTAAGATAAATCATGCATAAAGTGAATGCAATAGTTATTTAATGGATATATTCTATCTAGTTTGCTGGAATAGTATACTAATTATATAATATACAGAAATAACATATTATGCTTTATGAAATATAAGATAAAATTTATTTACTTTTTAGCTTGATTGGATCAATAATTTATATTAAACATGAAAGTCAGTTTGTCCGGGTAAGGGGGGATGTATTTTGTTAGAGAAAACTTTGTCTATATTAAAACCAGATGTGATAAAGCGTAATATTACTGGGCAGGTGAATTCTTATATAGAAAATTCAGGACTTAAAATAATTATACAAAAGATGTGTTTACTAACACGTTGTCAAGCTGAAGAATTTTATGCGATACATAAATCTCAACATTTTTTTGTACCTCTAATTGATTTTATGGTATCTGGTCCAATAATAGTGCAAGTGTTGCAAGGAGAAAATGCTATAAGCTTATATAGAGAAATTATGGGTGCTACAGATCCTAAAAAAGCAAGTCCTGGAACGATTAGAGCAGATTTTGCTGAGAATATAGATGCAAATTGTGTCCATGGTTCGGATAGTTTAGATAATGCCATGAGAGAAATAAGATTTTTCTTTAGTGACTATGAGCTCCTAGCGTTAAATGGGTAATTACCTGTATTGAAATATATTCATGTTAAAGCCTGAATTTATAATAACATGTTGTTATTTTAAGTTCAGGTACCTTGGTTTGTTGTAATATAAGTATTTATTACTTAAAGTACTTCTGTTGTTTATCTGTCAATTTTAGTTTGTTGTATATACAGGTGATAGTTGGGTGATTATGTAAAAAGTATCAATTTAGATATGATATCTTAATGAAATGGCTTTTGTATAAATAGAATATTATATTGTTTATACTTTTAAGTGTAATAGTTGATTTCTGTGCAATAAGTTTGAGTTTATATTTGTTTTAAATGTTCCTTTGAAGAATTATGAATTCTTCGATAGGAAAAGAATATATTTTAGTGTGTTTGGAAATAGCTATGTAATTTCTTGTAAAATACAGTTTGCAATAAAATGTTTTTATCTTATGTAATTTTTTGAAGATAGTACGAGATTTAATTCTTACTTTTTAATAATTTTCCTCTCGCGTAATCTAATAATTGGGTTTTTGTTAGTTGATATGAACTATTTTCCCATAGATCTTTGATTTTTTCTAAAGTGATACCAAGATTTTTTCCTGGTTGGTATCCTATATTAAGTAAATCTTTTCCAGAGATAGGAAATTCAGGAATAATTAATTGATCTGCGTACTCTATATATTGCATTAGGTCATGATAATTTAAATTTAATTCTGCATGTATTATTCTCAGTAGATTGCAGTATATTTCTTTTCCAAGCTTGTTAATGTGTTTGTGTTGTGCGGTAGTTGAAAGTGGAAGTTCTAAATTATTGTTTAATAGTGACACAAGTGTTTTTTGACTGTAGTTTGATAAGCATAAAGAAGCTTTAATTTTATCTAGAGAGTGGTTGTTATTGTTTGTTCTTAAAAGAGCTGCTAATTTTGTTAGTGGATCTGTGTTTGATAAGGTCTCAGATGACATTATGTCTGGTATGACTTCAAAGGGAATGATTTTATCTAGCACGTGGCATTTTTGCATAATCTTTAATGTGTTTGATAAGTTAGGACATAATAAAAGTTTAAAGAACTCATCGCGAATGCGTTCTCTGGATAGGTTATTGATATAAGATGAATATTTTGTGCAAGAGTGCACTATTTCATCACTCAATTTGTTTTGACTACATATAGAAGCATAAAATCTAAATGCTCGAAGTATGCGTAGGTAGTCTTCTTGTATTCTAATTTCTGGATCTCCAATAAAATTTAGATGTTTTTTTTCTAGATCTTGGATACCAGAAAAATAATCATATACTATTCCTTTTTCATCACAATATAGAGCATTGAAGGTGAAATCTCTTCTTGAAGCGTCTTGCTGCCAATTGTTTGTAAATTTTACTTCAGCATGTCTTCCATCACAGCTAATATCAGATCTTAGTGTTGTAATTTCATATGCTGTATTATTAACTAAGGCTGTTATTGTACCATGTTTTATACCTGTTGGAATAGCTTTAATATGAGCTGCAGTAAGAGCATTTATTGTTTGGTTGGGTAATAAAGTAGTTGCAAAATCAATATCTATGGTCTGTCTTTTTAGAAGACTATCTCTTACACATCCACCTACTAACCTAATATCTCCTTGAAATTTTTTTATTGCATTTATGATTAACAGAATATTCTCATTATTTATAAAGTCATCGTACATTTGTAACGTTAGATTGTTGAAACAGTAAAATGTTAAACAAATACTGATAGTATTGCATTGTTTTTTTAAATCCTATTAATTTTTAATTATTTGTGTACATAACGTGAATGGTTATTGTTACATGAAATTGATATCATTTAGCTATTATATCTGTAGGAATATATAGATGTGAGCGTATATATTTACAGCTAATGGTATGAAATATATACTAATTAAAAGATCATTGTTTTTCTATTAATTTTTTGATTGTTTGTATAATATAATGTGAATGGTTATTGTTACATGAAATTAATATTATTTAGCTTTATATCTATAGAAATATGTAGATGTGAGAGTATATATTTACAGCCAATAGTATGAAATATATACTAATTTAAAGATCATTTATTAAGGAAAAACTGTTGTAATATTTTTGCTATTTAATGTCCTTGTAGATTGTAAAGGTTATGTATTATTGAATTTATCTACCAATAACAACATTTGTGTTGAGTATTCCTATAATCTTTATAATTTGTGATCATTGTGACTTTTTGTAATCGCATCTTCTATTATAAACTGTATGTTCTCATTGCCTTTCCAATAGTTAACGCTGATTTTTCCTAGTAACATGATTGCAGTACGTTCTAATAGAGCTAAGCCCAATTCTGTGTCTGTACATCTGAAACAAATTCCTTTTATAAAAGTTTTGTTGTCATGAATTAAACATCTTATATGACTATCTCCTATAATCTCCGGATTTTTTATTTTGATATTTGTCAGGATAAACCTTGGTTCAGGATTGCCTATGCCAAAGGGTTCTAAAAACTGTAATTCTTTCCATAAGGTTAGATTAACTGCTGCTGCAGTAATAATGCCGTCTACTTTAAATACTTTTTGTTTATTAATATTGTGAAATCTTTGTGAAAGGAATTCATTTAATGTTTTAATTTTATCTTCCTGTATTGAGAATCCAGCAGCCATGGCATGTCCTCCTCCTTCAGTGATGATCCCTTCTAATTTTGCTGATAAAATGGCTGCACCCAAGTCTACATCTGGTATTGATCTAGCGCTCGCTTTGCCAATGCCCTTATCCAGTGAAATTACTATGCTTGGTAGAAAAAATTTATCTTTAAGTCTTCCTGCGACTATACCTATTATTCCTGGGTGCCAGTTTCCTGCAACTATAATTAAATTTGTATTTGTTGATATTAGAGCTTCTGCTTGTTCTACTGCTTCATTGAAACTTCTATGTTCTAACTCTTTTCTTTCTAGATTAAAGTTTTGTAATTTTTCTGAAATTTCTAGAGCTTCTTCTTCACTATTACTTGATAATAGCCTTGCTCCTAAACTTGCGTTTCCAACTCTTCCTCCAGCATTAATATGTGGACCTATATTAAATCCTAGTTGGTAAGTATTTGGTTTATCTTCTAAACCAATAACATCAGACAAGACTTTAAGGCCTATATTTTGTCTTGTTGCCATAATTTTTAAGCCTTGTTTTACGAAAGCTCTATTTAATCCTATAATAGGCATGACATCACATACAGTTCCCAATGCTACTAAATCTAGATAGTTTATTAAATTTGGTTCGTTGTTATTTGTAAAAAATCCTTTTTCTTTTAAAGTTTTATTTAGTGCTACAAGCATTAAAAATGATACACCAACTCCTGCTAAATATGTATATGGAGAATTTTCATCTAGGCGATTGGGATTAATAACTGCAATTGCATCTGGTAAAGTGTTCAAGCCCATATGATGGTCTATAACTATCACATCAAGATTTACAGATTTTGCTACGGATATTGGTTCATGTGCTATAGTCCCACAATCAACAGTTATGCATAAACTGTGCCCAATTTCTTGTAATTTAAGTAAGGCTTGAGTGTTTGGTCCGTATCCTTCACATATACGATCTGGAATATATATTGTTGTAGGTACACCTATTTGTGTTAAGTATTGCTTTATTAATGCAGATGATGTTGCTCCATCAACATCATAATCTCCAAAAATAACAATTCTTTCTTTATTATATATTGCGTGACAAATTCTCTGTATTGCTTTGTCCATATCTAAAAGATGGAAAGGATCAGGTAAAGATGACCTTAGTGTAGGATATAGAAAGTCATTGATCTCTTCTATATTTACTTTTCTTGTTGATAATACTCTTGCAACAATTTCAGATATACCAAGTTTTTGTGTTATTGTTAAAACATCACGGAAGTTTACATTATATGGCTTCCATAGTGCACCTGTTACCCCAATGTATTCTAAATTTTCCAAATTGCAATGTAGCATACTGTGTTAACTAAAAATATGTATTATAACACTGCTATTTTATACTTACTATAACATTATTTTAGTGTGTTTGTGTTTATAATTTTAAGATTTTGTAAAGAAGATTATTAGTAATATAAAATAGTAAAGAGAACAGATGCTTGCTTTGTTAACTGATATAAATTAATGAATGTAGATTATGATGATCATATTTATGTGACTTATTGTTTTGATAAGAGCATAAATTTTGGTTGATGACGGTACTAGCAAATTGTTTAACGTCTTATATCGTCTTATTAGATATAGACATGTTTGATATATTTTTGTTGTTTTTAATATTATATTGTCTATATAATCAAATTTTTTAGTCTGGAAGATATACTATATTATTGTTGAAAATGGAAGAAGTATAATGTCAATTCCAATAACAGTTGCTTATGGAGATGGTATTGGCCCAGAAATTATGGAAGCTGTACTATTGATCTTGAGTGAAGCAGAATCAGGTCTAGTTGTAGAAACTATAGAGGTGGGACACAATTTATATAAAAAAGAATGGTCTTCTGGTATTGCGCCTTCATCTTGGGATTCTATTTATAGAACGAAAGTACTGCTTAAGTCTCCTACCATGACTCCACAAGGTCGTGGGCATAAAAGTCTTAATGTTACGTTGAGAAAGAGATTAGGGTTGTATGCAAATATTAGGCCATGTATTTCTTATCATCCTGTGATAAAGACAAGGTATCCTAATCTCAATGTAGTGATAGTTCGAGAAAATGAGGAAGATACATATACTGGTATAGAACATAGGCTGACTAATGATACGTATCAATGCTCAAAAGTTATTACGAGATCAGGTTCAGAAAGAATATGTGATTATGCATTTCACTATGCTAAGGTTCATAATAGGAAGAGAGTTACTTGCTTGATAAAAGATAATATTATGAAAATGACAGATGGAATTTTTCATAAGTCTTTTTCAAAGATTGCAGAGAATTATCCTGACATTGAATCAGATCATTATATTGTTGATATTGGAATGGCAAAAGTGGCTTCTAACCCTGAAAATTTTGATGTTATAGTTACTACTAATCTTTATGGTGATATAGTGTCTGATATAGTTGCTGAATTATCAGGGTCTATAGGCCTTGCAGGTAGTGCTAATATAGGGAATAATTATGCAATGTTTGAAGCTGTTCATGGTTCAGCTCCAGATATAGCTGGAAAGAACATAGCAAATCCTTCTGGATTACTTAATGCAGCTATACAAATGTTGATGTATTTAAAACAGTTTGACAAGGCACAGCTAATTTATAATGCATTTCTTAAAACTTTAGAAGATGGTATTCATACAGCAGATATTTACCAAAGTCAGGTTAGCAAGAAAAAAGTTTCTACAATGGATTTTGCTAAGGCTGTTGTTGAAAATTTTGGACAATCTCCATCTCAATTACCAAAATCAATGTTTCAGGATAATGTAGATAGGACGGGTGTATCTTATACATATGAACCATCTTATGTTACTAGAGTTCTTGTAGGAGTGGATATTACTATTGGTTGTGATGGTGTAGGACTAGATTTTAAGCAGTTAATTAATAATCTTCAAAATATTACACATGATAAACTGGAGCTTGTGCTAATTCATAATAAAGGATTAGAAATTTGGCCTGATGAATCTGTGAGTGTAAATCTTTCTTATATGGATCAGGTATGTTGTAGGTTTTACATGAAAAGTAAAGATGATAAAATCATGAATGAGCATATTAATCAGTTGCTTTTTGACATAGAGCAAAAGAAAATAGATGTAGTAAAAATGGAAAAATTATACTTATATAATGATCAACCTGGCTTTTTTACTATGTAATGATTGTTGTTATACGTGTTGCTTTTAACCTAGATTAAAAAATAAGTTAGTAGCTTGTTAATGTAATATGAATTTCTTTTTAGTAAGAAATAATTAGCAATAGTGTAATGTTGTAGTTGTTATAGAATTTCAGATAAAGGGTATTTGTTATTGAACATATTTACTGTTCCAACATTGATTGCGAGGATAGTCTGGAAGGTGATTAATAATTTTTGTAGTAGTTATTGTGTTATGGTATATGTAATAGTTATGAAAGTGTTCGAATACAGGATAATTACATCTGAGCATATTATTTAACGTGGCTTATAAAGGGTAAATGCAGTGGACTTGTAAACGTTAATCTGGTTTTCATGTGTATAATGAGTATTACACAGTTTATTGAGTAACTATTTGAATTATATGATGTTTGTGTCGAATAGTAATCCTACAGCGAATTCTTTAGCAGAAAAGTCTTAAAGTTGTTCTACAGATTCACCAATACCTATTGTATGAGTTCAATTTATATTTGTGCTATTCTTATGGCTACTCTGCTGATATGGCTGAATATTAGACAGTTTATTAAGTGACTACAATTATATGGTGTTTATGTCGAGTAATCCTACAGCAAATTCTTTGGCAGAAAAGTCTTAAAGTTGTTCTACAGATTCATCAATATACCTATACATGAGTTCAATTTATATTTGTGCTATTCTTATGACTACTCTGCTGATATGGCTGAATATTAGACAGTTTATTAAGTGACTACAATTATATGGTGTTTATGTCGAGTAATCCTGCAGCAAATTCTTTGGCAGAAAAGTCTTGAAGTTGTTCTACAGATTCACCAATACCTATTGCATGAATGTTCAATTTATATTTTTGTGCTATTCTTATAACTACTCCTCCTTTTGCTGTGCCGTCTAACTTAGTTATAATTAATCCACTAATATTGACGAATTGTAAAAAAGCATCAACTTGATTGACAGCGTTTTGTCCAGTTGTTGCGTCTAATATTAGTATGACATCATGAGGTGCATTGTTGTCATGTTTGTTTATAATTCTTCTAATTTTTGCTAGTTCTTCCATCAAGTTTTTATGATTATGTAATCTTCCAGCTGTATCAATTAGCAAGACATCGGTTTGTTCATTTAAGGCTTGTTGCATTGCTTGATATGCTATACTTGCTGCATCTGCTCCCTGATTGCCTGTTACTACTGGGAAATTTACTTTTTGTGACCATACTATTAGTTGTTCAGTAGCTGCTGCACGAAATGTGTCACATGCTGCAACTAGTACTTTTTTCCCTGTGTTTTTAAACCTATGTGCTAATTTACCTATAGTTGTGGTCTTGCCATTTCCATTTGTACCACATACCATAATTACATGTGGCTTATTGTTTATAGAGAGAGGCTTTTCAACTTGTAATAGGATGTTTTCTATAGATTCAGCGAGTTTTTGCTTTACTGTATTATCATCCATTTCATTAAACTTTGTGGATGCAAGTTTTTGTGTAAGTAGTGAAGCATTGTCATAGCCTACATCTGCTGTGATGAGTAATTCTTTCAATTCTTCTAAAGTTTCTTGGTCAACTTTTTTTCCACTAGAAAAAATTTTCTTTATACCGTCACTTAACTTTGATGAGGTTTTAAATAAACCTTTCTTGATATTGCTGAAAAATCCTTTATTAGTTGCATCTGTCATATTGAATTGCCCTTGTTTCTAAAATATTGTGAACTGGGTTTGTATCAGTTAGGATACGTTTGTTAAATTATATTGGTTGTTGTGTAAATGTCAGCTTATTTTATTACATCTTGCGGTACTGATATAGGAAAAACTTTTATTATGACAGCCCTGTGTTGGCATTTAAGTAAAAGTTATAAGGTAGTACATGCAATAAAACCTGTTATTAGTGGGTGGAGTGATGCGAATATTTTAGATAATGATACAGGTAAAATACTGTGTAGTTTAAGTATGGATTGTCATGATAGTAATATAACGAAAGTTTCACCTTGGAGGTTGTATTATCCACATGCTCCTAATATAGCCGCTAAGTTAGAAAATACTAAATTGGACTATAATAAAATTGTGACATTTTGTTCCCAATGTATTAGTCAGGCTCATGATTATTTGTTAATAGAAGGAGTGGGTGGAGTTATGTCTCCTATTACAGATGATAAAACTTGTTTAGATATAATACGGGATTTAAATATTAATGTGATTTTGGTTATAGGCTCTTATCTAGGCAGCATAAGTCATACATTAACAGCACTGAAAGTGTTGTCTGGTATGTCTGTAAAGGTTGTCCTTACTCTTAAGGATAACAACGTTGTTAATGTTGATGATATAGTAAAGTTTATTTACGAATATACAGGTAAAACAGTATATATTCAACGCTATGTTACAGGTAGTTTTGATTTATGGAAAGGGACATCAGATAATATAGTAAATTTTATAAGTGCAGATAATTATGATAAGTCTTAACCTTTGATTACAAGGTATAGAACTTTGTGTAATGTTTATATTGGTATGATACTTAAGTATTGCAATTTTGAAATGAATTGTAACGTTATACTTCGCTATGAAAAAAATGAATGAGGATAAAATCTTATTTTTAACATTTTAGGTGAAAATAGTTGCTAGTTTTATAGGTGTTGATAGTTATGATTTGAGCTTATACTAATTAAGTTTGTGTCATTGATAATTATTCCATGATTTTTAAGATAGAAGAACCTTTTGTGAATGTTTAAATTTGGTTTGTTTGAAATAAATGGTGCAATGATTTATAACTTGACAATTAATATTAAGAGTGATTAGCTTTTTTAATTTATAAAGTATTTATCATATGTCTGATAGCAAAAATTTAAACCAGGAAAGACAAAAAGCATTGGATAGCGCAATTAGTCAAATTGAAAAGGCTTTTGGTCGTGGTGCAATAATGAAATTAAAACAAGGTGCTATTGAAAAAATAGATAGTATTTCTACTGGATCAATTGCGCTTGATACAGCTTTAGGCATTGGTGGGTTTCCTAAAGGTAGAATTGTTGAAATTTTTGGGCCTGAAAGTTCTGGTAAAACAACACTTGCTTTGCATGTAATTGCTGAGTCACAAAAAAAGGGTGGGAATTGTGCATTTATTGATGCTGAACATGCTTTGGATATCATGTATGCTCGCAAATTAGGGGTAAATACTGGTGATTTGATCGTTTCTCAACCCGATACAGGTGAACAAGCATTACATATAGTTGAGTATCTGGTTTGTTCTGGTGCTATTGATGTAATAGTAGTAGATTCTGTGGCTGCATTAACTCCTAGAGCAGAGATAGAAGGTGATATGGGTGATCAACATATGGGGTTACAAGCTAGGTTGTTAAGTCATGCATTGAGGAAGTTAACTTCTATTGTATCAAAAGCTAATTGTGTTCTTATTTTTATTAATCAGATACGTATGAAAATAGGGGTAGTTTATGGAAATCCTGAAACTACTACTGGTGGCAATGCTTTAAAGTTTTATAGTTCTGTAAGATTAGATATACGTAAGGTAAGTGCAATTAAGGATAAGGACGTAATTATTGGTAATCAAACTAAGGTGAAAGTTGTTAAAAACAAGGTGGCTCCTCCTTTTAAACAAGTAGATTTTGATATCATGTATAATGAAGGTATCTCAAAGGTAGGAGAGATTATAGATATGGGTGTAAAACTTAATATTATTGAAAAAGCTGGGTCATACTACTCGTATAATAGTGTGCGTCTTGGTCAAGGTAAAGAAAATGCAAAATCTTATCTTAAAGCTAATTGTGATACTGCACATGAAATAGAACAGAAGATAAGAAGTATACTTGCAAGTGATAATGAAGTTAGTTGTTTCAATGCAGAGGTTAATGATAATCTTCATGAAGTAGAAGAAACAGTTTTTTAAGGTGTTTTGTTATGGAAGCGGATTTATTAAATAGTGATTCTATATATGGTGAATTTACTAAAATTGGGGTAATAATAAGTGGTCACTTTGTATTATCTTCGGGATTACATAGTGATACTTATATTCAGTGTGCTAGGTTATTTGAAAACCCAGTTATTGCGGTGAAGTTTTGTGCTTTACTTGCTACAAAGATTGGTAAAGTTTTACCAAATATAGATCTTATAGTTTCTCCAGCAGTTGGAGCTATTACAGTTGGCTATGAAATTGCTAGGCAGTTGGGTATTAATAATGTGTTCTGTGAACGTGTTAATGGACTGTTTACACTGCGTCGGGGGTTTGAAATAAAAAAGGGAAGTAAAGTTTTAATTGTAGAAGATGTGATTACAACTGGAAAAACTTCTATGGAAGTAGTAAGTTGTGTAAAGAAGAATGGTGGTACTGTTGTTGCAGGTGCAGCTTTAGTTAAACGTAGTAGGGATATTAAACTACCTTTTCCTATAATTAGTTTAGTTGAATTAAATATTAAAAGTTATGTAGATGAAGATGTTCCAGAATATTTGCGAAAGATACCTGTATCAGTTCCAGGTAGTAGGTATTTACAGGAAAATTAGTGTTTGACCGTTATAAGAAACAAGTTCTTATTTCAGAGATAGGCAAAGTAGGTCAAAGTAAATTAAGTGAAAGTAATGTTTTGATAATAGGTTGTGGTGGCTTAGGAAGTACAGTTATTCCTCTACTTGCTGCTAGTGGTATTGGCCATATTACATTGTGT
Source organism: Ehrlichia chaffeensis str. Arkansas (assembly GCF_000013145.1). NCBI lineage: Bacteria > Pseudomonadati > Pseudomonadota > Alphaproteobacteria > Rickettsiales > Anaplasmataceae > Ehrlichia > Ehrlichia chaffeensis. The sequence continues at coordinate 1,131,785 of NC_007799.1, read as the reverse complement.
GATGATGATAAAATACAAATGTCCAACCTTAATAGACAGGTGATTTATAAGGAGAGTGATATCAATCAAAGTAAAGTGATAAAAGCACAGGAGTTTGTAAAATCACTTAACTCTGATGTTAATGTTCAAGTGTTAAATAATTTTGTTACGCCTAAAAATTTCGAGGAAGTGTTTAAGAATGTGGATGTTGTTGTCGATTGTACAGATCGTCTGGCTACAAAGTTATTTCTTAATGATGCAGCTGTTTTGTTAGGTAAACCTTTAGTACATAGTGCAGCGATTGGATTTACTGGACAAGTGTTAACAGTATTTCCTTATGGTAAACCTTGTCTAAGATGTTTTTTTGAATGTCAATATATGAGTCTGCACTTAAATTGTTCTAATGCTGGAATACTTGGAGCAACGGTGGGAGTAGTAGGAAGTATTGCAGTTGCAGAAACTATAAAATATTTATTAAAAATTCCAGATAATTTAGTAGGGAATTTGCAGAGAATAGACTTGCGATCTAATGAGTTTACTAAATATACATTTCAAAAAAATAGTGCATGTATAGCATGTAGTGACAATATGAAAGTCGATCCTTATGATTATAATTATTATGAGAGCAAATTGTGTTTTTAGATTAATTACTTATTTGATGTGTATATCTATAAATGAAATAGGATGTAAGAGTTAAATAGCATTTAATATGTATTATTTTTAATATAGAGGGTTTTATCCTATTGTTATGATTAAAATGCAATGTGTTTGATAGATTAATAAGTTTTTGAATAAGGAGTGTTAAGTATACATGAAAACATTATACATTTGTTTAAGTACGATGTTTTTCAATTTGGTTGCATTCATATTATGTTGTGCTGTATTAGATTAGTGATTTGTCTTAGAAATATAAAATATTTTGTTTGTTGCAATAATATAATATAATAGCCAGATATATTTGGTAGATGATATGTTTTCTAAGTTACAAATTAAGCCTATAGTTGTGACCTTGTTATGTGTTCTTGCTATATATTTAATACTACCAAATTTTATTAATAGTAAATTTTTGCTGTCAAAACAAAAAGTTAATCTAGGATTAGATCTGCAAGGTGGTGTTTACTTGTTGTTAGAAGCGGATTTTAAAGAATATTTAAAAGAAAGAATGTATAGCTTGTATGATGAAATGAGTGAATTTTTATCCAGCAAAAAAATAGAGTATAGTAAACTAGATGTAGAGCAGGATAAACTGGTGTTGGTACTAAAAAGTAGTCAGGATTTTAATAAAATAAAGTTGTTTGATAATAAAAACGTTAGAGTATTTGAACAGGAAGGTCAGATTGTCATGTCTTTTTATGACAGTTATAAGGCAAGTTTGTTGAGGAATGTTATATCTGATTCTATTAGTAACATAAGACGTAGGTTAGATAAATCTGGTACAAAAGAGATTATTATAAATAGTCATGGTAAAGATAGAATCTCTCTGCAAATTCCTGGGGTACATGATACTAGTCAAATCAAGACGTTATTGGGCAAGACAGCAAAGCTGACATTTCACTTGCTAGAAAATGTTAGTCAGTTATCATCTATTAATCCTCTTACTACTGTTTTGCTTAAGGATCATCGTGGAAATACATATCCTATATTAAAAAAAGTTGAAATTAGTGGTGATTCTTTAATAGATGTGTCATCTGGTATAAATAATCTTGGTAACGTAGTTGTACATTTTAAGCTGAATAATGCAGCAGCTAAAAAGTTTGCTAAAATTACAAAAGAAAACTTTAATAAACCATTTGCTATAGTGCTGGATGGAGTAGTACTTACTGCTCCTATAATACGTGAACCTATTTTAACTGGAAGTGGTGAAATTAGTGGTAATTTTACGGTTGAAACTGCAAAAGAATTATCTATATTGTTAAAATCTGGAGCTTTGCCAGTACCTTTGAAAGTAATAGAAGAAAAAACAATAGGTTCTAGTCTAGGTGCTGAATACATTAAGCAAGGTAGATTAGCAATGATAATATCAATTGTAGCAGTTTCTATTTTTATTATATTTTCTTATCGTATATTTGGTGTTTTAGCTGTAATTGGATTAGTTTTTAATATTGTTTTTATTATTACCATACTTACATTGCTTCAAGCTACGCTTACATTACCTGGACTTGCAGGAATTACTTTGACAGTTGGAATGTCTGTGGATGCTAATGTGTTGATTTTTGAGCGTATTAAAGAAGAGTTAAAGTCTACAAAAAAGTTAAAATGGGCTGTAGAATCTGGCTTTAAAAATGCTATGTCAACGATATTTGATTCTAATGTTACCACATTAATTGTTGCTGCAATTATGTTTGTAATAGGTAGTGGCCCTATTAGTGGATTTGCTATTACATTATCAATAGGTATTTTATGTTCCATGTTTTCTGCAATAACTTTAACAAAGATGCTAATAGATTTATATATTAGATTATTTAATTTGAAGACATTAAGTATATGATTTGTGAAATTTTGAAAAGTTGATTTATGTCTGGTAGTGATGAGAAAGATAAAGTGAAAATAGTTTGTTGCAGTGGGGAAGGGAATGCTTCTGAGTATATTGAACATCCGAAAATATATTTGACTGTTAAAATTGGACAAGAAGTTAGTTGTCCCTACTGTAGTAAGGTTTTTGCTTTTGCCTCTCGAGATTGATGTGAGTGTGTTTGTAATACTTTAAGTACCATTACTGTATATACTACTTACAACTTTTTATTTAAGTTTAACATAACTAAAAAACTTTCAACTGCATTTCAAAAACATAACACTATAAGAACATCCTACATTTGTAATATCACAAATTTAGAGTTGTAATTAAAAAAAATGTTAATTAAAACTGTAATGAAGAGTATATGCAGTATTTATTGTTGAGCTTTTAGAATATCTAGTTTGTCATCGTGCAAACAAGTGGTTAGTTGGTTTTGTATAAAACTGACAGTAAGTATTCAATGTGCTTGACAAAAACGTAATGATCTTTACCAGAAATAAAATCCTTACTTCTATGCTTAAATAATTAATGTATTTGCAGGAATTATATCGTATCCTTATAGTAGATAGTTTTTTTTCAATACTTATGCAAAATAGTCAAGATTACCATGCGTATGATAAACTTTTTAAAGAGCTAAAACGTGTTGTTTTTCATATTCCAGGTGTTGGTATTGTTCGTGTAGGACAATTAGTGCGTAATGTTACACCAGCATCTGTTATGGTTGGACCTCAGGGTGATGATATAGATGGAAACTTTTTAAGCAGAGTATTTGTGCATCGTTCTAAGAAAGAAGGTGATGTACAAGAACTTGCGGATTTTGTCAGAGGATTAGGATTTGTACCAGTAGTATGTGCTGATTATCCAATATTAGACAGTGAAGACACTCCTGTTTATAGTCTAACCAAACAGTATAGTCATAGGACTGTATTGATTGTTTCTTCTCGTGATGGGTATACATCACGTGATATATGTAGTATTGTAAAAAGAAACAAAAAGAATTTTGCTGACAGTAGTGCTGGTGGTAAACCTCCACGCGAAATTCATATAGCTACATATGATCCAAACAGTAAACCATTAAAACAGAAACTATATGATGCAGTGTTGTATGCTGAACGATGGTCTTTACTTACAACTCAAGAGAAAGTGATAAGATGTGTTGCGAGTGTATTGTCTCTTGCTCTTCCTTTGCTTCCTCCACTTCTTTTATTATCTTATATTGGGAATTTGGAGCTTAGAGAACAAGCATATAATATGAATTTATTGCCATGGCAATGTCGGTTATATGCAAATGCATCAGAGGGTGTTTATGATGTTATGGTTAATGGAACTGATAAAGCAAGAGAAAAAGCAGTGCAATCATACATCATAGAAGAAGCGAAAAAAAGGGGATTTGTTAAAGAACATGAAGGAGAGGGTGATCAACCTACTGATTTGGGAAAAGCAGTAAGTGAAAAACATAATCTACTCCTTGTAGCTAGTAATGAAGAACTTACAAAAAGACAATTATGGACAAGAATTACAACGTTTTTGGTATTAGCGTTTGTATGTCTTGCACACATGGTAGCATTGGCATGTCATCTTCTGAAATGTGATAAAGCGGCTTTGTATTGTTCGATGCTATCATATCTTGTGATATTTGCAGAAGGAATATACTTACTTTCTTTAAAAACTACAACCTCAAAAATTTGTGCTGCTGTTTGTATGATGTTTGCAGTGTTTATGTTAACGATAAGTGCATTTTTCTTGTATACAGGATGTATTATGGATGGGTATGTCCCTATAGTATCTAGCGTGATGGTTATGATGACAGCTGTTGTGTTATGTGTTACTTTATTATGTAATCAATACTATAAGCAAGATAGAGAGTTAGTAGCAAAGTTAGGTGGCCTTAGTACTACGGCTTGTGTGTCTATGAAGAAGCAAATTTCTGCGCTTGATGATGTTAAACATGTTAATGTTGAAGGAAATAGTTATCAGTTTCTTGATAAATTTAAGTTTGCACTTTTTAATGCATATAAAGCGGGGTTATTTGGTGTATTGCCACAACATGAACCTCAAAATGATTGTAGGCAAGAAAATGAAGGATCACCTAGTGTTGATATAGAAGCACGTGATTTAGAAAATGTTAGTACTAGAACAAGTGTACAAGTTGATGACAGTGTTGTTGAAGGTGTAGGTGTTGAGCGAGGTAAAACATAGTATTTACACAAAGAGTTATTTTTGTGAAATGATAGTTATCAAGATTTATGTATATTATTCTTGATTTTTCGATGAGTTCTTTATCAAGCAATAGCCTTCAAAGTTTGGATTTTTATTAACTGTAACTATTAAGGTTTGTCATATTGTTTGATTTTGTAGCAGGGGAGTTCTTTGTTATAGTCGGAGATAGCGTTTAAAATTTGGTCCTTTACTCCAAATTTGTTTATTCAAGCTGTAAGGCAATATGTGTGTAGTAATCTTAAATTATTGTGCCTGATTTATTATGCTTTGTACTTGATCATAAAAGTTTTTATTCAATTTGCTAAAGCTACGCATAATAATATGTGGGGCTGTGGAGAATTCTCCTGTATTATTTATAGCATCTTGTAATAGTTTAACAGAGTATGAATCTAGCAGTTGGTTACTTGCTAAATGTGAAAAAATATTTTCTACATTTTTGGCTATGTTTTTATATTTGCTTAAGGGATGATCAGTAGGATATAGAGCTATGTTTTTACAATTTGTAACTCATTAGATGTAAAATCATGAAAAGCAAGTTTAGTCAACTGTTGTAAAATTTTTTCTTTATCACTTTCTTCGGTAATTTGTGCTTTTATTAATGTGCTTACAAGTGACTGTATTATGTCATATATTGCAGTGTTGATCGATAGTAAAATACTATTTTGTTTATTATCTATGGTAATATCGCTAGTGCTAGTATGTGTTTTGAGTAAGCTCATTAGTTTTTGATTGTACTCTGAAGATAGGTCTAAATATTTTGTGGATATAGGATGTAATATAATTGTGTTGTTCCTAATACTGATATTAATACTGTATAGTGGCTTATCATTAAACCTACAAATAACTAAGTTATCAGTTTTTAAGGTATTACATCCTTGTTCTAGAGATTGCTCTATGGTATTTGTGTTAATTATAAAATCATGTTGTAACATGTGTGTTATTATCTTGTTAAGATCACTGAATTCAAAGTTTGTAGAAGATGTCAATATTGCACGGTTATCTTGATATTCTATATTAACTTCATGATTGAACAGGGCTTTAGCAGCTTTGTTTTTATCTAATACAGTGAATATTTTAGTGAATTTTTCTATTTCATCTTTTCCCGTGAAAAATATTGTTATACTACTGTTATCACTAATAATAATATTTGATATCACGACTTTTTCTCTTTAGAGTTGAATATTAATATTATGCTCAACATTTATTAATAAATAAATAATGTAGCAAGTTATTGTTGAATATTTTTATAGATTGTATTAAAATTACATCATAATGTGTGAAATATATAATAATCTTAGTAGAATAGCTTGTATTATAAGTTTTTTTAACAGGTGTAGTGAAATGTGCATGGTTAATATGCAAGTTCTTATACGGCATATATAAGAACATGAAGTATATTTTATAACAAGCACAACGTGAGTTAAACCTGTATACTTATAACATTGTTTAAGTATACTAAATAAATTTATCTTATCATTACTACATAGCATATTACTTATGAAAAAACCGTATAAATTTGTGTAACTTATAAGATAAATATTCTACTAAAGATATTACTATCATAATAGTCATGCTATATAAAGTATAATGCACTATTGTATTTATATATTATCAAAATGTTTTGAGTGCAATGTGTTATATAGTATCTAATGTTAAGTAGAGAAAGTTAGTAGGATTCTGTGTTTGTATGTATATGATGTGGTAAGAGTTGCGAAAATGTTGCAATTGTTTCATACTATTCAGAACATATATTTTATATACTTTTATGATTATAGATCCAGTAGCTTTTAGATTGGGATTACTAGAAATAAAGTGGTATTCGTTATCCTATGTATTGGGTATAGTGTTTGCTTATTGGTATATAAGAAAAATAGATAAGTATAGAGTTTTTAGCAAAGAAAGTTATGAATCAATAATGTCATGGTGGGTTATTTCTATAATTCTTGGTGGTAGGATAGGATATATATTGTTTTATAACTTAGATTTTTATATACATTTTCCTATTGAAATGTTTAAGTTGTGGAATGGTGGTATGTCATTTCATGGTGGTTTAATAGGGATAATTAGTGGCATGTATATTTTTTGTAGAAAAAATAAAATAAGTATTCTTTCTGCTCTTGATTTAGGTGCATGTGCTGTACCTGTTGGAATATTTTTTGGACGCATTGCAAATTTTATTAATGGTGAGTTATATGGTAAGGTCACAGATATAAAATTTGGTATGGTTTTTCCTAATAGTGGTGATTCTTTCTATAGACATCCCAGCCAATTATATGAAGCTTTTTTTGAAGGGTTTCTATTATTTGTAATAATGAATTCTCTTTTTTTCTTTACAAATGTTAGAGCATCTCAAGGAATGCTGAGTGCTGTTTATTGTATATGGTATGGAGTAGTGCGGTTTTTTATTGAGTTTATTAGAGAACCTGATGCTCAGGTTGGTTACATTTTGTTTAATCAGTTAACTATGGGACAATTGCTATCTGTTTTCATGGTGATTATGGGTTTTTATTTTATAAAATTAGCTAAGATGAAAGCTAAATTGTCAATGTAAAATTATTGCATCTATCCTGAAAATTTAGGAAAGGATTGAATTTTTGTTGATTATAACTGTAATATCCAAAACTCCTGTATGTAATAAATAATTTAATGCTTTGTGAAATGTTAATTTGTTTGTCCTACTGCAGTTTTAAATTCGCCTATAAGACGATGTTGCCTTTTTATGAAAAAGGTAATATAGTCTGTAAATATACTAGAATTAATATAAATTTTTAACTGTATAATGAAAACAAAATTATTTACTCCATTTCTTTCCGATAGCCAAAAATCTTCATTTTTGCAAAGTTTGTATTTGAGTATAAAGGAAAATAGTAGTCCTCTTTATCCTTCTACTTATGTTGTAGATGTAACTATAGAGGTAAAAAAAACTGAGTTGCTAGAGACAGAGTAAACATGTTGTAATAGATATATAAACTTTAATATTGTAGGCAGTAACAATTTGTTATGAGTTTTGCTATTAAACCAATCAGAATTAAGGTTTTGGTATATTCTTGTAAGTTTGAAGTGTGATTGTAATATTCAGATCTTTGTGTACATTAAATCCTAATCATAACTAATTTGATGGACTGAAAGAGTTATTGGAATTGTGTTCTAGATTTATGTTGGTGTATGTTTGAAGTTTTTTACAAGAGACATCAATTTAAAGTTCTGTGATATTGTAAGTATAGGGTGTTTTTGAAATGTAGTTGAAAGTTTTTTGTTATGTTAGGCTTAAATAAAAAAAGTTGTAAGTAGTATATATACAGCGATGATGTGTTAAAATTTGTGTATTTTAAAGTTTATTTATCTGATAGTTTTTTAAATCATATGAGTTTTGGTATGCAAATTTGTATTTTGATGATGTATAAATTTGATGTAGTGTACCTATAAATTTATTTGTTAGCGTTTTATAATAATAATATGTATTATATAGCTTTGGCATATAGGATAAATTGCTTGTTCTTTTTAGGTAGTTTTTGAAGTCTGAAAAAGATTTATCAGTATTTGATAAGTGGTATTTATATCTTTTCCAGTTGAGACTTTTGGTATTTTAGTAGATGCTAACCTATCAGCAACACGGTGGCTTTAAGCTTTATCCAATGATAAACAGATGTCTTACAATAAGGGGTAGATTACTGTTTTGAAGCGAATGATCTTTTTAAAACCTGAGATTCCTCAATATCATCTTTGGTCAGTTCTTTACCATTTATTATATTTTTGATATCTTCTCCAGTTAGAGTCTCAAATTCCAATAAATTTTTAGCAACTATATGTAATGATTCTAAATGCTCATTTAATAGGCTTTTTGCTCTTTCAAGTGCAGATGTTACTATAAGCTTGACCTCTTCATCTATCAAATTTGCTAAGTTATTAGAAATAGTGTCATTTTTATCGTCATTGTGATATAACGGACCTACTTTGTCGCTCATTCCCCACTTCATAACCATGGCTTTTGCAAGGTCTGTTGCTTGTTTTATGTCTGATGATGCTCCACTTGTTACTTTGTGGTATCCGAAAATCAATTCCTCAGCAGCTCTTCCACCCATTGCTACTGTCAAATCTGCAATCATTTTTTCCCTTGTATGAGAGACACGATCTGATTCTGGTAGTCTCATTACCAACCCTAAACTTCTTCCTCTTGGAATGATTGTTGCCTTATGTATAGGATCGGATGCTTCTGTGAAAAATGCGATAATAGCATGTCCTGCTTCATGATAAGCTGTTAGCCTTCTTTCTTCTTCTGTCATCATTAGTGATTTTCTTTCAGCTCCCATCATAACTTTGTCTCTTGCATACTCAAAATCACTCATTGTGACAATTTTTTTGTTGAGTCTTGCTGCTATTAGTGCTGCTTCATTTACTAGATTTGCCAAATCTGCTCCAGAGAATCCTGGAGTACCACGTGCAATGGTTCTAATATTGACATCTGGTGCTGTAGGTACTTTTTTGATATGTACATTAATTATTTTTTCTCGCCCGTTAATATCAGGTATGCTAATAGTAACTTGTCTATCAAATCTTCCTGGTCTAAGAAGTGCTGAATCTAATACATCTGGACGGTTAGTTGCAGCGATGATGATTACTCCCTCATTAGATTCAAATCCATCCATTTCAACAAGTAATTGGTTTAATGTTTGTTCGCGTTCATCATTTCCTCCACCTAAGCCAATTCCTCTGTGTCTTCCTACAGCATCTATCTCATCAATGAATATGATACATGGGGCATTTTTTTTCCCTTGTTCAAACATGTCGCGCACACGGCTTGCACCCACACCTACAAACATTTCTACAAAATCTGACCCAGATATACTAAAAAACGGAACATTTGCTTCACCTGCAATTGCTCGTGCTAATAAAGTTTTTCCTGTACCTGGTGAACCTATTAATAAGCATCCTTTTGGTATTTTACCTCCTAATTTTTGAAACCTTTGTCTGTGTTTCAAGAAATCTACTATTTCGATTAATTCTTCTTTAGCTTCATCAATACCTGCTACATCGTTAAAAGTTACTTTATTACGATTTTCGGTCATTAATTTCGCTCGTGATTTGCTAAAGTTTATAGTGCGGTTACCTCCTATTTGCATACGTTTGAGGAATATAAACCATATTATAACAAGTAATAACATAGGGAACCAGGATACCAATATGTTACTTAATACCCCAAAGAATGTATCTTCAGGTAAAAAAGTAAAAGTCACTTGCTGATTATGTAATGTTTTTATTAAACTGTCGTATACTATGGCAGTTGTTTGAAATTTAGAACCATCTTTCAATTTTCCAGTAATATTATGTTCGCCTATATTAATGCTTTCGACTTCATTATTATCAATCTTGTTTAAAAACTCTGAGAATGGCAATTTGATGGTATTACCGTTAATGATTTTATCATTAAATTGAACATATGCTGCAGCAACCAGAACAACTACTATAATCCAAATTGCTAACCCTTCAATTATTTTTCTCATAGCAGAGGCTCCTTGCTGATAAATTCACTGTAAGTTAAATTGATAAAATTTTGTTTGACCAACACCTCTTTTATTATAATAGATGACTTTACTTGATCAATATAGTTATTATTACTATTATTTTGTAGGGGGTAAGCAACAATTTTATTTTTATGTTTTAGTATAGGTAAACAACGTACTGCTTCTCTGTGTAACTTTTTTAGCTCTTCTGGAATATAATTATTATTTAAACTAGAAACAGTAACATTGTCAGCATTAGAATTGACAATACTTATTTTGAATCTATTGTCCCATTCTATTACTATATTTGTAGCAGAGTTAATAGTGAGTTCTTGTATTGCTGATACCTCTCTAGTAATGGAGATAATGTTATTATGATTTGTTGTGATTTTACAACCACATAAAGTTTGAGCTATCTTGTGTTTATTATTTTTTATTTTAGAAAATATATTACTAAGTTTGCTATACCTTGGCTTATATTTTTGTTGACCAATAGACATGATAGAGTATGTTAAAAGCCTTATTGATATTTCTTCTGGTAGTGTTAAAAATATATCTAGTTTTATATTAATATGTCCTAGGTTGGTAAACTCTAAACATTGGTCAGTAGCTAACCTTACATAATGTAAGATGCAATTTAGAGATCTTTTTATATGTTCTGATGCTGTGTAAAGTCTATTAATTAATACTTCAGGATTATCTGTTATTTCTAACATATTGCGGTATAGGGTTCTTTTGTACTTTTTATTGTTATTACTAGTATCATTTATCCAAGTAATATTGTTTTTGTTTGCATATTGTAATAATTCTGTCCTGCTAGCACTTAGGAGTGGCCTAAGTATACATATACCATTTAAGTATGTGTATTCTTGCATTCCAGCTAATCCGTCTAACCCACTTCCTCTTTCTAACCTAATCATAATAGTCTCTGCTTGATCATTTTTCTGATGTGCTACCATTAAATATTTTATTCTATTTTCATTACACCATTGTAGTAATAACTTGTATCGTATTCGTCTAGCAGAAGATTGTATATTACTTTCTGGTAATTTACCATGCCAATTTAGTATGTGGCATTTTAAGTTTAAATTCTGTGAATGTTGAAATACAAACAATGCTTCTTGTGCTGCTTCAGGTCTCAAGCCATGGTTTACTGTTAATACTATAGGGGTGTTCTTATTACAGTATCGTGCTGATAAATGTAATAGTGTCATGCTATCTATTCCACCAGAAACTGCAATTGCAAAATTATCATTCAAGTTTTGAATTTTTTTTTGAAATAACAGCCCTAAATTTATCATTAATCCCCAATAATAAAAACACATGGCGGAAAGAGAGGGATTCGAACCCTCGATACAGGATTACTGCATACACACTTTCCAGGCGTGCGCTTTAGACCACTCAGCCACCTTTCCAAGGTCACATTATTATAGTTATGAGTTTTTGTACAGTCTAGTAGTAAAAATGTTATTAATTTTGAAATGTATGATGGATTTAGTGGAGAATCTGTATTTGTTTGAGAAGTATCTGTTTATTGTATATCATGTATGTAGAGTATGTATTAGAGAATTGTAATGCTCATTTTGTATTAGCAGTATTTCTTAATATTAACACTGTTAGTTAGAATTTTTAAAAACAATATTCTATGTTAGATTTTTGATAGATTGCTTGTGGTTGACTGAGAATATAATGCATATGAATTTGAGCTTGTTGATATAGTGAAAAGATTACCGATGTTATTGTTGTTAGTAGTGCAATATAGTATATAGGTTTATTGTATTGAAAACTGTTTAGGTGTAAATGTTATTAATTACGTTTGATATATAGTGCTGAAAGAGGTGTGTACATATTTAGATATAATTGGATCAAGTGCTTAAGTTTAAGATTTCTCATTGCAGATTTCTGTGTTCAAATGTCATTAATTACATTATTAATGGCCTTGTACACAAAGATGTGTTTGGGCAGGTATAGTGTTCGAATACTATATGCATTTAAGATTAGATTCTTCCGTACAAATTATTGGTTCCAAATGTCATAAATTACATTGTTAATAGCCTTGTACACAAAGATGTGTTTGGGCATATAGTGTTAGATAATATTATTGCATGTTAAGGTTAGATTCTTCCGTACAAATTATTGATACCAAATGTCATAAGTTACTTTGTTAGTAACCTTGTACACAAAGATGTGTTTGGGCAGGATTATAGTGTTCGAATACTATATGCATTTAAGATTAGATTCTTCCGTACAAATTATTGATACCGAATGTCATAAGTTACTTTGTTAGTAACCTTGTACACAAAAATGTGTTTGGGCAGGATTATAGTGTTCGAATATTATATGCATTTAAGATTAGATTCTTCTGCACAAATTATTGATACCAAATGTCATTAATTATGTGTTAATGGTTCTATATTACAAGTGTACATTCATCAAAAAATGTATGTCATGTATAAGAGCTTACGTAGTATAATTTTTATTATAGGAGTGTTTTGTTTAATTTTTTCTCTACTTATGTTTATTCCAGTAGCAGTGGATTATTGTACTGGATATATCTGGCAAAACTTTTTTTGTGCATGTCTTTTTACTTTGTTTTTTAGTTTGATATGTATTTCTATTGGAAGATTATCTAATTTAAAAAAGACAGAAGTTTTTATTGTAACAACTGTTGTATGGATTGTGCTTTCTGTAATAGCAGCAGTACCATTTGTTTTTGAAGATAAGATTGCTTATATAGATGCTTTTTTTGAATCTGTATCTGGTTTAACTACTACTGGTGCAACAATATTAACTAATTTGCAAAATCAGTCTCCAGGTATTTTAATTTGGAGGTCTTTGCTAAATGCAATAGGAGGATTAGGTATTATTGTAAGTGGTATTTTTCTATTGCCTTGCTTGAAAGTTGTGAGTTTGCATGAGTTATATCGCTCTGAATCTTCTGATCAATCTAGAAAATTTAAATATGGCATTGTTAGATCATCAATGTATATTTTTGCTATATATTGTTTATTAATCATTTTGTGTTCAATGCTATATTGGATTGCTGGGATGTCATGGTTTGATGCTATATGTCATGCGATGTCAACTGTATCTACTGGTGGTTTTTCTAATTATGATGATTCTCTACAACATTTTAACAATGTGTATATTGAGGTGATAGCAATAATATTTATGTTATTAAGTTCTTGTCCATTGATACTCTATGTAAAGGTTATTACAAAGCAATGCTTTTATGATGAACAAGTAATATTTTTTGGCATAATTCTTTTTCTTTTTATAATAATATCTGCAATAAATTGCTATTTTGATGAAATAACGGCAGGTTATTCTTTGCCTAACGTGTTAAGATATTCTGCATTTTCAGTTGTTTCCTTAAGTACTTCTACGGGTTTTATCAATTATGACTATAGTAATTGGCATTTTTTTTCTGTTTTTGGTGTTTTTATAATGCTAATAGGTGGGTGTAGTGGTTCTACTAATAGTGGTATTAAGGTTTATCGAATTATGTTGTTATTGAAAGCTTTCAATGCTTATATTAGTGATCTTCTGCATCATTCTAGGACAAGTACTATTAGATATAATAGGAGATATGTTAGTAAAAATTTTATAGGAGACATAGGGCTATTCTTTTTTTTATATGTTTTTGTATTGTTTATAGGATGCATACTTATATCTAGTAGTGGAGTTAACTTTATTACTGCTTTTAGTACAGTAGCTGCTGCTTTTAGTAATACAGGACCTGGGATGGGAGATATAGTAGGTCCAAGTGCTAATTATTATCATATGTTGCCTTTAGTGAAAGTGTTTTTGTCTTGTTTGATGTTAATGGGAAGGTTGGAAATTATACCATTTTTTGCCTGTGCATATCTAATAGTGAATGGCCTGTTTGATAGTAAGTCTAAGTGTTAGTATTATATATGTTACCTTTAGTAAAAGTGTTTTTGTCTTGTTTGATGTTGATGAGAAAGTTGGAATTATACAATTTTTTGTCTGTGCATATCTAATAGTGAATGGCCTGTTTAATAGTAAGTCTAAGTGTTAGTATTATTATATGTTGCCTTTAGTAAAAGTGTTTTTGTCTTGTTTGATGTTGATGAGAAAGTTGGAATTATACAATTTTTTGCCTGTGCATATCTAATAGTGAATGGCCTGTTTGATAGTAAGTCTAAGTGTTAGTATTATATATGTTACCTTTAGTAAAAGTGTTTTTGTCTTGTTTGATGTTGATGAGAAAGTTGGAATTATACAATTTTTTGCCTGTGCGTATCTAATAGTGAATGGCCTGTTTGATAGTGAGTCTAAGTGTTAGTTATTATTATATGTTACCTTTAGTAAAATTATTTTTGTCTTGTTTGATGTTGATGAGAAAGTTGGAATTATACAATTTTTTGCCTGTGCGTATCTAATAGTGAATGGCCTGTTTGATGGTGAACCTAACAGTGTAAGTTATTATTATTGTTACCTTAAGTAAAGATATTCTAATCTTTTTTGGTGTTATAAAAGTATTTAGTAACATTTTATTTGTGTATATTTATGGTGAATGGCTTATAAGGGGGGAGTTAGCATAGCTCTATTGTAAGGTGTGTAATATATTTGCTAGTTTTTGTATTAGTAAAGTATTATGTTGATTAAAATGTTTAGTCAATTTGCACATAGAAGGTATGTTTGTTGAAAATATTAAACCTAGGTTTACTTGTGTATTTAAATTTGAAAAAAACTTGATATTCTTTTGTAAGGATATAACATTGAGTACTTAGAGTTAGTAATACTATAAATTTTTAATCATTTATCGTATATGTTGTATGTTATATTCTGCTACTATTACAGATCCAGGAAGTGGTACCTTTGCTGTTGTAGATCTTGGCTCTACAAAAATAGTTTGTTTTATAGTTAGAATTTCTCATAACAATGATTTTGAGATTGTTGGGATAGGATATAAAGCTGCAGAAGGGATCAGTGGTGGAGCTATTATTGATATAGAATCTGCAAAGTGTTCAATATTATCTTGTATAGAATCAGCGAAAGAAATGGCACAGGAACCAGTAATAAGCCAGGTTTTTGTTAATGTATCTGGGTGTGATATTAGTTCTATGAGTGTTGTTAATGAAATTGATGCAATGATGCATGAAGTTTCAGATGTTGATATCAGAAATATTATGCTGCAAACTTATGATAAGTGTCGAGATGAACAAGTTGTACTTCATAATATACCAGTAGTATACCGCCTTGATGATTTGAATAATATTACAGAGTTAAAAGGATTATATGGAAGTAAGTTAAAAGCTAGTATGCATGTGGTGACTGCTTCAAAGTCTGCATTGTTGAATATAGAAAACTGTATTACTAATTGTAGTGATTTAAATGTAGTTGGATGTGTAGCAGAGCCTTATACTTCAGGATTGTCGTGTCTTGCTGATGATGAGAAAGAACTTGGATCTATGGTTGTGGATATAGGGGGTAGATATACGTCTATTGGTATTTTTAGTAAGGGAAAATTAATGTATACAGATAGTATACCTTTAGGTGGTATTCATATTACTAATGATATTGCATATGGATTATGTATTAGTGTTAAAGATGCTGAACGTATAAAGGTATTATACGGTGATGCTATGTTAGTGTCTCCAGATAAAAATGGTATAATAGAAGCTGATGTTGGTGAAGATGAGGTTATTTCAGTTGTACGTTCTGATTTGGGGAAAATAATTAGACTAAGAGTAGAAGAAATCTTTGATATAGTAAAAAGTAGGGTAGTTAAGCAAAAACACTTGATTAATAAGATAATAATTACAGGTGGTTCTAGTCAGTTAACTAATGTTAAAGAAGTCGCAAGCAACGTCTTTAAAAGGCAAGTAAGAATAGGTTTGCCTGTAGAATTAAAAGGTATTACTGATGATTATAAATACAACCCATCTTTTTCTGCAGCTATAGGTACAGTTTTATTGGTTGTCAATAGAGTATATGGTAAAAAGAAGACCATGACTAAAAAAGGTAGCATACTACAAAAAATTTTAAAACTCGTGTCAGTAAAAGTTGAAAATTCAGTGTAATTTTTTTCTAAGGTCGCGATCTATTGTAGAAATAACACCACCATTATCCTGTTTTTGATGCTCATTGTATTCTTTGATTAACTCTTGAACGGCACTGGCTGCAATATCGACGGTATTTAGCTTTAGTGATTGAACCATTGCTGATGCTTGATCAGATATTCTTTGTACAGCTGCATCAAGATGTTTTTCTATAATATTCTCAATATCTTTTTTGTTGGATGCAATAATAAGTTTGTATTCTTCATTTGCTGTCTTTAGAACTTCGGCTATGGTTTTTTCAATTTCATAATTTTGAATTAATGCACTATCCAATAAATCTTTAGATTGTTTTTGGATATCATAAGGTAACATAACCTCCCTTCTCACCTTGTTTGACATTGAAGATAAAAGCTGATTGATTTTCCTATATAATGGCCAAAAAGCTGACAAGGCTCCGATGCAAAATGCAATGTTGGTAATAAAATATGTGGATATCATATTTTCTCCTTGTATAATCTAGTAGTTATATCGCGTAACTTATCTTTATCAACATATTCAGCAGTACCTAGCATTTTATTGTAGTACATTGAAGCTATTTCGCACGTAAGATCTATTAACTCTTGTTCTGTTTGGCGCTTTAAGTTATGCATATATTCATCTGCTATACTAAACATCCCTTGTATTTCTTCATTTAATAAAACTATTAAATCTGCATTAGTGCGTTTTACTTCTTGAAGAGCAGAACTGATAATCCTATCTGCTTCAGCTTTTGCTTCTTCTAGGTTAGATAACTGCTTTTTTAACTCATCTTGTGCGAGAATTAAATTGTTTTCAACACAATCTACAGAGTCTATCGTAACAGTATACCTTTTTTTTAAAACATTTTCAAGTTTTGGTATAATATTCTTGCTGATCAAAAAATATAAAATACCAAAAGATAGAAAGAACCAAAATAACTGAGAAGGATAAGATGTTATGTCTAATTGTGGTATTGTATCCATGATCTATGCTAAGCTACAAAAATTAATAATAGCGCTAAAAGAAAAGAGAATAGACCCATAGCTTCAACTAGAGCAGCACCGGTATAAACGTATTTTTTTAATTTATCTTCTGTTTCAGGATTACGTGCTAAACCGTTAAGCATGGTAGAAAATATATTTGCTACTCCTAGAGCAGAAGCAACCATACCAAAAACACTTAACCCTACAGCAATAAACTTCAAAGATTCCATATACTCCTACCTTTATAAAAAGTTAAACGTATTATAAGTACATCAACATGTGAAGTCAATTGATAAAATTTAGTGCTCGTTGATCGCATCTGATAAGTATACGCAAGTTAGCACTGTAAATATGTATGCTTGTAATATTGCAACAAATATTTCAAACCCAATTAAAATGATAATGAAAGCCATAGGCAAAGGGGTGAGAAATATGTTCATTTTTATTACGAATCCTGCTATTACTTTGATTATGGTATGTCCTGCTATCATATTAGCAGCAAGACGTATTGATAAGCTTACAGGACGTGCACAATATGCAAACAACTCAATAAATACCATCATTGGAGCTAGCCAACCTGGGGTACCTTTTGGTAATAGTATACGTAGAAAATGTATTCCCTGATGCTTAAACCCTATTGCTGTAACGCTGATAAATACAACCATGGATATTGCGAATGTTACGGCAATGTGACTAGTAACGGTAAATCCTAGTGGTAGGACACCTAATAGGTTACATGTTGCAATGAATGTGAATATTGTGAAAACCAAGGGGATATATTGTAATCCTTTTCTTCCTACATTACTTTCTATTGTTGAAACGATAAAATTGTAGATTGCTTCAATGATTAGTTGCATACTATTTGGAAGGATATTTTCTTTCCTTAATCCAATATAGCAGAAAAGGGAGATTATAAGTGTAGATAACACCATAAACAGTGATGCATTGGTGAAATCTATATTGTACCCACCAATACTAGGCAACTTAAATATAGTCGAAATTTTAAACTGATCTAAGGGGTTTGCTGACATTTATGCTCCATACAAACACGATATTATTAAAGAATATTATACTTAATCATATCAATTGCAGACAGTTAGTCAATTGGAGTTATGTGACTATAAAAAATTATATGATTTCTTTTTTAAGTTTTAGGATAGGTGTGTATAGTATTTTATGATATAAAAGAAATTATAGATGTTGTAGTTAGCTATTATAAGTTATTCCTTGTTTTAAAATTATATGTTGTTGTGGTAACAACTTAATATTTTGTAGGAATTAGATAGTTTTGTAGCTAGTATTATAACCTGTCGTTGTTGAAGATTATATATTAAGATTATAACAATATATACCAATTCCTGTTATATAAGAAATGATCGCTTGTTTATGTAGATTGGTTGTATGAAAGCAATATAAGTTATGATGTACTGTTTTAATAAATAGAATGTTTTTTTGTATTATGAGCTTATTAGATATATAATAATTAACACATTGGTTGTTTCTTTATTATGTATGATAAATTTTTAAAGCAGATTCTAGTTGATGAAAGTTTTTGTAAGTTGGAGTCAGTAGTTAATGCAATAAAGAGTATACGTATTAGTAAGAGAATCAGTGACAATATATGCGATATAATTAAACAGTATGGTAATAGTGGTTTCATAGTTACAGATGTTAATCTTGCTCCTCTGTTGAACAAGGTTGTATTTAATAGTGTTGCACATTTTATTATTCCTCGTTGGTCTTGTGCTTCTCAAAAATTAGTGGAACTAATTAAAGAGAAATCTCGGGATTCAGATGTTTTAGTATCTTTTGGTAGTGGTACAATCAATGATATTTGTAAATATGTAAGTTACATTACAAATAAGCGCTATATCTCATTTCCAACAGCTCCTTCTATGAATGGATATGTTTCATCTAATGCATCTATAGTATTAAACAATGGACATAAAAAATCATTACAAGCTCATTTACCTGAAGCTATATATATAGATGTTGATATTATTGTAAATGCTCCCCAAAGATTAATAATAAGTGGTTTTGCTGATTTTATTTGTAGATCTACAGTACAGGCAGATTGGTTATTATCACATTTGTTGTTAGGTAGTGAATATACTGAATTGCCGTTTTTAATTAGCAAAAGAAGTGAAAATGCATTAATCAACGATTATCTAGGGTTAATAAAACATGATGAGTATAGTATTATGCTTTTAATGCAAGCTTTGCTCTTATCAGGATTGGGTATGTTTATTGTAGGCGGAAGTCAATCTGCTAGTCAGGGTGAACATATGATTGCTAGTACCATAGAACTTTTACAAGATGATATGCATTTCTTTCATGGTGAATTAATAGGTGTAAGTATGTCAACTATGACATGTTTACAACATAGGATTTTGAAATCAGTACCAAGGTTTTATCCTACATTGATAAATGATGAAGATATAAAACAGTGTTTTCATATGCAGTATACTCAAGAGTATTGTGATATACTTGCTCAAAAGTTTATTAATCAACAAAAGGCGGATTATTTGAATAGCTTGATTAAGGATAAGTGGTCTTTTATTGTTGAAAAAATTACAGAGAAAACATTATCTGATATATTATTAAAAGACATGCTGGTTAACATAGGTTGTCCCAATAAACCAGAGCATATTGGATGGAATATTAGTCAATATAGTAAAGCAATAGAATTTGCGTTTATTACTAGATCAAGATTTACGTTTCTTGATATTGCGCATCATGGTAGATTTGCGATAGTTGAAGATATGTAACTGAATCATATGTTATTACAATCTATAAAATTATTTGATGTTGTTTTAGTGTATAAGTTTAAATCTTTATTTATTTCTGAGTATTGTCAGTTTTTACGTGACGCAAATTTGTTTTGTATGTGTTGATATCATTTAATTTACTGTTCGATAAGTTCGCGTTTTCTAAATTTGCATTAGAAAAATCTACATTTTTAAGTTGTGAGTTTTCAAATTGAGAAGATTGTAGATTTGTGTTAGTAAAATTTACGTTTTCTAATTGTGATCCTGAAAAGTTTGCATTCTTTAATATAGAGTTTGAAAAATTTGCATTGTTTAAGTTTATTTTTCTAAAATCAAAATTAGAAAAATTGACATCAAATACTTTATTGTTTGTGATAGCGTCTTGTAAAGCTGTAATAGATGTAATTGCCTGTTTAGAAAATTCTGTTGGTACAAAATTCTTATTGTTGATAATGATTGTATTTTTAATGTCACAATTATTAATTATGAAATTGGTGAGAGTATTTTTGTAAATGCTAGATCCGACTATGTTTGAATCTTCTACTTTTGCGGATTCTAAGTGATTTGTAAAAAAGCTCACTTTATGTATTTTATCATTATTGAATATTGCAGATTCAAAATTGCAGAAAATTATGTTGCTATCTTCTATTGTTGAATTAGACCATAATGTATTTGTTGCATTTACTTTATCATATGTACCATGTTTAATAATGTTGTTATCTATAACTGCAGAGGTTAATTTGCTTGAATAGATACTAGAGTTATTCCATTTAGAATCTTTTATTAATGTCATCGTAAGGTCAGAATTTGAAATAACTGTATTATTAATAGTTGCGTTATTTAAAATAGCATGCTTCATATTCGTTCTTGTAATATTAGTAGAGTCAAGAAGTATTTCTTGCATATCTGATTCTTCTATGCTGACATTGCTTAAATCTGCGTTGCTCAAATCTGCGTTAGATAACACAGCATGATTTAAATTTACTCCAATTAGAGTTGCATCACTCATACGAACTTTATGTAAATTTGTATTATTAAGATTTGTATAATGAGCATCTACAAGATGCATGTTTGTATTGCTTAAATTAGCATTGTGAAAATTAGCAAAAGAAATATTTGATACTTCCATGTTGCTATTACTTAGGTTACTTCCTGTTATATCTGATGAATCTAGATTTACTGCGTATAGGATAGTATTTGTGAGATTTGAAAATTGAATTTTTGAATTATTTAAATTTGCTCCAAAAAAGTTTGAATCTAGTAAATTACAATTTTGGATTACTATATTTTCACCTTCAATGTCATGAAAATTTGCTTTTTCTATATTAGAGTTGAATATTGAAACTAGTTTTAATTCTGTTTCAGAAAAGTTTGCAAGGGATCCATTGACTTCTGTTAGAATAGAAAAGCGCATGTCTGAGTAACTAAAGTTTGTATTGTTGATTTTTGATTGTGTAATTGTAGTTTTTTGTAAATCTGCAGATGTGAAATTGGCAAAATTTAAGTTTGAATTTTTTATGTTGGATTTACTTAAGTTTGCATTAATGAAGGATGCTCCTTGCATATTGGAATCTATAAAAGTGGAATTGGATAAGTTAGCTCTAGTAAAATTTGCATGTAGTAGGTTAACGTTATCAAATACTGATCCTCGAAGGTCTAGATCACTAAAATCTGCTCCAGATAAATTATTGCCGAATTCCTTCTTGAAATCTAAAGGTATTCCTTTAGCATGACATTTTACTATGAAGCTTACAAAATCTTCTTTAGTATAAGAAGTGCGTTTTACAGTAAAAAAATTATCTTGATCTGTCGTATGGGCAAAACATATATTAGTGTTCAAAAGTAATGTATATATTATTAAAACTGTAAAAGTGTGTTTTATACAATGCTTCATAGTATACTTGTATAGGTTGACAATGTAGTTTAGCTTATTATAAGTAATAAATCTCATAAAATTGTTAATGTTAGTTTTGCTATTGTATATTTTTTTAGATATTAAAGTAGATTATTTTTTTTCTTGTATAGTATGAACATATAAAAGGAGGTTATATAAACTGATGTAATGTTTGTATGCTATTTTTGGCATATTACTATATATTTATAATATTTGTTATTCGATGTAACGAAATATAGGAAAAGTTTAATGGTATGAGTTTCTATAATTTTTCTACCGTGCAGATTTGTGAGAAAGTATAGTTTGATTGTTTTTAGCACTGTTGTAATTTGTAATATAATGTTTGTCATTCAATGTAGTAGAATAAAATTTTTCTGATAATTTCATAGAATGAAAATTTGTATTTTTGTTATAGTATGAACGTTATAGTCTAATATGTTAGCGTATTTACAGAATAAATGATATGTGGTTAAAACTAATTATTGTTTTTGTCATCCCCTTTTCTATAATGATTTCTCTTGGTACATGGCAAATATTTAGACTAAAAGAAAAAACCAATATTATCCATGCTATGCAGGTACCATCTACTAAATTATCAGTTCATGATTTAGTAAAACAAAATTATAAAAATATAGAAGTAAATGGTACATTTGATAATGATTATAGATTTTTTGTTTTTGCAGGAACATTAGGTTATTATGTATTGCAACCTTTTCATTTAAATGATGGTAGATATATATTAGTCAACAAGGGTACAGTGTTAGATAAGACAAGTAAGCTTGAAATTAACAATACTACTCAACAGAATATTCAAGGAATTTTATATTGTGATAGTAACAAAAAGGTTGGATGGTTTGTAAAAAATGACGTTAATGCTAACGTGTGGTTCTGGTTTGATATAGAAAATATGATGAAACACATTAATATACCTTTAGAGAGTTGTATAATATGGGCTGGTAATGCAGTAGTGTTTGATGGTATAACAGCTAATGTTCCATTGAAAGTTAGAAATGATCATCTTGAATATGTGATTACTTGGTACTTATCAGCGTTGATATGGTTAGTAGGGTATATATACTTATGTCGTTATAAATAAGATGTTAAACTTAATGTAGCAAAAGATAATACAGTTCTGTTATGGATTTATCAGCAAAATATACTGTATTCCTATAGTTTGTTGTATATTTAATTATAAAAGGTAATTTTGAATATGTTATTACTTTGTACTTATCAGTGTTGGTATGGTTAGTAAGGTATATACTTATGTCGTTATAAGTAAAATGTTAAACTTAATGTAGCATAAAGATAATACGATTTTGTTATAGATGTCAGCAAAATATACTGCATTCCTATAGTTTGTTGTATGTTTAATTGTAAAAGGTAATTTATGTAGTAGTAGTGTTGATTTTATAGTAGTAAAAACGCTGTAGCTCTTAACTTAATGTTCCAATGTTGAACTCAAGGTTTGTTACTATGCTCTGATGTATGTTTAATGGGTTACTATAGGTAATATTTTTACTATTGGTATTTATAAGTTTCTTTTTGTAAATTTGTAATGCTACTGTGATTCTAAATAAGTATTTTTCAATGAGTTGTTTACATGTGGTTTTTTATAGGTATAGGGCTATATAAGATAATTAAACTGATAAAAGTATCAATTATTTGGATTAATAGAAGTGTTGTATTTCTAGAAAATTACTGTCGTGTCTTATATAAAGTTTTTGATGTGTGAATGTACAATTATAATGGTGATTTTTTAAATGCTATATAAAATAATTAACCTGATAAAAGTATCAATTATTTGGGTTAATAGAGGTGTTATATTTCTGGAAAATTGCTGTTGAGTTTTGTATAAAATTTTTGATGTGTGAATGTCAATTATAATGGTAGTTTTTTTAAGGCTATATAAAATAATTAACCTGATAAAAGTATCAATTATTTGGGTTAATAGAAGTGTTGTATTTCTAGAAAATTGCTGTTGGGTCTTGTATAAAATTTTTGATGTGTGAATGTACAATTATAATGGTAATTTTTTAAATGCTATATAAAATAATTAACCTGATAAAAGTATCAATTATTTGGGTTAATAGAAGTGTTGTATTTCTAGAAAATTGCTGTTGGGTCTTGTATAAAATTTTTGATGTGTGAATGTACAGTTATAATGGTAATTTTTTTAAGGCTGTGTAAAATAATTAAACTAATAAAAGTATCAATTATTGGGTTAGTAGAAGTGTTGTATTTCTAGAAAATTGCTGTTGTGTCTTAATAAAATTTTTGATATGTGAATGTATAGTTGTAGTGGTAATTTTTTATACGGCAATAAAGTTTTTATTCGCTAGTTTTAAGTTAAGCTTCTTTTTTTCGGATTTGTAGTAGTACTATTATTACAAATAAACATCCACCAATAATTGCCATAAGTCCACCGATTGTAAAACAGTGTTTTGCAATTTTTGATGCTGTATCAGGTAAATATGTTACTTTTCTTAATGCTCCATATCCACCTAACCATTCTAATCCGGTTATATGTAGAAATTGTCCTAAACTGTATATGTAAATTTGAAGATTAGTATAAAAGCTATTTGTATTGCCAAGGTTTAATTTTGGTAGGAGCCAGTAAATGAATCCCATGAATGCGATAGTCATTCCAACAATAGATCCATGATAATGTGCAGGTATTGTTACATTACCATGAATACTTAATATTCCTAGTATACCACCATAGCTAAATAGTAAAGTTGTACATAATAGACTATGATAGCTATGTTTTAGCAATATTTTGAGATTGAATAGTGTAAGTATGAATAAGAATACGGGTATTACTCCTCCAAGAATACGCATATGCCATGTGAAGAAATCTATGGTAAATTGAGAATCGGCTGGATGATATATGTATATGATAGGTGCTACGATAACTGATAATGTGTTTATTATAAATATGACGTGGATTACGTTTTTATTAAGTAGTTTAGTGTTTTTTCCTAATATAATTAAGTATACTATTAGTAATGCCTGACAAAAAGCTAGTTGCAGTATATGTCCTCCTCCCCAAAATATATTTTCATAAAAAGATGTTATGTGGAAATAGTTGTTTGTGTGTATTGTGTAATAAGCCATAGTGAAACATAGAACAGCGCATATGAGTATTATTGGAATGCCGTGTATTCCCAATGAAATGCCTTGAAGAATATTTAGGTGATGACATTTAGTTGATAATATTGAGTAAAAAAGTATGCTTGCAGTAAATATAAATAGTCCTAGTAAAAAACATAAGTTATTTATTACAGGAACGTAATTATTTTTTATTGGTTCTGCATTAGGAAAAAAAATAGATAGCACCATTAAAAATGTACCAATAAATGCGGAGTAGCATAGATATTTGAAACATTTTGAATACTTGTTAGTGGAAATTATTAAGCTTGATATTATAGAAATGATTGAGGATGCCCATACTAGTACTGATAAGTTAACATGTATTACTAGCGATATATCAAACACTTTATCTACATCTGTGATAAAAGATTTTGATATAGGCAATCTGAGCAAAATTACAAATATGGATAAAAGTCCAGATATTGCTAAAGCAGATACAGCTAATAATAACCACTTACGACATAGTTGTATGTTATAGTTATTTATATAAGACATAATTATGCATGGTCTTTTTAAAAGCTAAATTATAAATCTACTGTTAAAATACACAAGAGCATTTAATTAATCTTTTCATAGCTTTACTAAGGATGTAATATTAAAAATTAGTAGATAGTTTTCATAATTGGTGCTTTATATAAATTGTATATATGCAATTAATATTTTAAAGGTAGAAGTGATGTTTGTTAGAGTTGTTTCCATATACATAATTTGAATAACACATAACTTTAATATAAATATTGAAGTTATTGAGATTATCATTATTATAGGGTGGAATATAAGATATTATGCATTATGGTTGATTATTTTAGAAGAACTTTGCCTAATTTGTTAACTATATTTAGAGTATTTGCAATTCCTGCTATTGTATGTAGCTTTTATATTGGGGATAGTAACTCGAATTATATTGCGTTTGTTATTTTTATTTTTGCATGTATTACAGATTTTTTTGATGGTTATTTAGCGCGTATATGGCAAGCACAGTCTAAATTTGGTAAATTGTTTGATCCGATTGCTGATAAACTTATTGTAGTTGCAACCGTTATTATGTTAGTTTATATACGTAAAATTACGGGATTAACTATTATCCCTGTAGTTGTAATAATCTGTAGAGAAATTTTAATTTCTGGTTTGAGAGAATTTTTGATTTCTATAAGCGTTGAACTTCCTGTAATTAAGTTGGGAAAGGTAAAAACATTTATACAAATGGCTGCTATTGCTATGTTAATGTTAAATGATAGTGTGATATTGTACATTGGTGAAACGATACTATATTTAGCAGCTGTCTTGACTATGTATTCTGCATACGTTTATATTTGTATTGCTCTCAAGTATATATATCCGTAAAGAGAGTTGTTTGTTTTTTCTGTTCAGCTCTATCGAAGTGGCAGATACTTTGTGATATGCAATATTAAATATTATTCAATAGTTGCTTGTATTGCGTTTTTTATGTTATTGGTGCTTTTAATAGTACATTTGATTAGAGTATTTTTGAGAAAGGAAAGCGTTATTGGTCATCTAATAACTGGAATTCTTGCTTTATCATTACTATCTATCTAATATAGGATAAAAATGTTAATGCTACTAGTGGGAATAGTTATATATCGTCTACTGCAAATTTATGACATGATAGCTGGTATGCTGTTTATACAGTTATTGCATTGATATTAATTCAAAAGTTATTAAATGTTTGGATATCTAATATTAATGGAATAGCAGTTTTACATTAATGTTACTTGCAAATTAATTATTACCTATCATAAATTTGTAATGCTATAACTGTATATTGTTTATATAGTTATGTTAGCCTAAGAATCAATATAAAAGCTATTATTAGTTGATGTGACAATTCTAATGTTAAGTATAGCATTTTGTTTGTTTACTTGATTGTCACCTATAGTCATTGTGCTTATTTTAGGTTGTTATATTGATGTTGAGTAGTAATAAGTTATCTGTTAGTGATAAAAGTTTCTAATGTTGGTGAAAAACATAGCAATCTTTTTATTGTTTGCTTCTTCTATGACTTCTTGATCTCTTAGTGATCCTCCAGGTTGAATTATTGCACTTATATTTACAGATGCACTTAGTAATATACTGTCTGTAAAGGGAAAAAATGCGTCGGACGCTAAAACTGCTCCTGCGCAATCTTGGGCTTTTTTTATTGCAATTTCAAGACTATCAACACGGCTCATTTGACCAGCCCCAACTCCAATTGCACGGTGATCTTTTGCAATAACAATTGCATTGGATTTTACATGTTTACATATTTTCCAAGCAAATAATAGATTAGAAATAGTATCATCTGATACTGGGAAATTTGTAACTTGTATTAAGTCTTTCTCTGATAATTGGTTTGTATTACTTTCTTGTAGTAGAAATCCGTTACTGACATTTTTAATTATATATTTTGGTGGATTATACTCTGTGGAC
This sequence comes from Ehrlichia chaffeensis str. Arkansas, assembly GCF_000013145.1. Lineage (NCBI taxonomy): Bacteria > Pseudomonadati > Pseudomonadota > Alphaproteobacteria > Rickettsiales > Anaplasmataceae > Ehrlichia > Ehrlichia chaffeensis. Next base: position 1,104,301 of record NC_007799.1, on the reverse strand, counting down.
AGCATAATACGCACATTTTTCTTCTTTTGTATAATTTCCATTGCTTTGTCTGTAATAGATGGACCAACTATTACTTCGATGAAAATTTTATTGATTTCCTCTGCTATATCTTCGTTGATTTCTCTATTTAATGCAACAATACCACCAAAACTGCTTTTTGGATCACAAGCAAAAGCTTTGTTGTATGCAGTTGTAATGTCATCAGCAGTTGCTGCACCACAAGGATTACTATGTTTTATAATCACTGCTGCTGGTTGCGTAAATTCTGTCACTATGTTTATAGCAGATTCTATATCTACTATATTGTTGTAGCTTAATTCTTTTCCATGTAATTGTTTGAGAGGGTATTTATCCCCTAAAGTACTGTAAAACGCACCTTTTTGATGTGGATTTTCCCCGCATCTGAGATCCTGTACCTTATTTCCATGTATGACAAGCGTTTCAGGTAGTATATCTTTACTATCTTTATTTAACCAATTATATATGCTACTATCATAAGATGAAGTTATAGCAAATGCTTTTTTTGCTAATTGTTTTCTATATGTTAAGTTTGTAGAATTTTGATTATTAATCATTTCTGCCTTTAATGTATCATAGTCATTGATATCTGATATTACTGTTACATTGTGGAAGTTTTTTGCTCCAGCTCTTAATAAAGTAACTCCCCCTATATCTATTTGTTCTATTATCTCATTTTCGGTTGAAGTTTTATTATTTGCAACTTGAGAGAAGGGATATAAATTCACAATCACTAAATCTATATCATGTATGTCTAGCTTTAGACATTCTGCAGCATGAGTGTTGCGATTACTTAATATTCCACCATGAATTTTTGGATGTAAAGTTTTTACTCTCCCATCCATTATTTCTGGGAACTTTGTGTAACTAGATACTTCTGTTACTTGTAATCCTGCATCTAATAAAGCTTTATAAGTACTACTTGTTGCAATAATTTCTACCTTTTGTTCAATTAAAAATTTTGCAAGTTCTATAATGTTTGTTTTATTATATACAGATATAATTGCTCTTTTTATTTTCATATTTTTCTAAAAATTGATGTATAAATTTAAAAAAATCATGCTTCATTTTGTTTAGTCATTGCTAGAATTTGTGCTTCTGCAACTAATGTACCCTCTACATGTGCATGACACTCAAACTTGCATGTATTTTTTCTTTTATGTACAACGTTTACTGTAAGAATTAATGTGTCTCCTGGAATAACAGGCTTGCGAAATTTTGCTAGCTCTATTGACATGAGATATACGGAGTAATTCTGCATGCTACTCATTGTACATATTATACATGCTTGTGCCATAGCTTCTACAATAAGTACGCCAGGCATAATTGGATTACCAGGGAAATGACCAATAAAAAAAGGTTCATTAAAAGTAACATTTTTTATTGCTGTTACAGATTCATTAGGTGTGCATGCAGTTACTCTATCAATTAACAAAAATGGATACGAATGTGGTATCATTTTTATGATTTCTTGAATATTGAACTGCATACAAATCTCTAATTAATATCTCACTTCTTTATTTCTATATTTGGTAATTCTTTGTTTAACATTTCTAATACTTCGTTAGAAAAATCTATATTATCAGCAGCGTAAAATACTTGATTTTTCTTCATTAAGAATAAAACTAAGCTAATGCTTCTTTCCTTTGCTATTTTAGCTGAGATGTTTTTAATCTTATTGTAAACCATCTCCATAGCGTTCATATACATATTTTCTAATTCTGATCCTTTTACAGAAATATCTTGTTGTAGATTTGATACCTTTATTTTAAAATCTGCAACTTTCTTTTCAAAAGCTTCAGAACTTAAGATAGCTTTTTGCTTACTTAAATCTTCTTCGATTTTATGCAACTCTTCTTCTCTTGCTGAAAAATCTTTCTGTAGTTCTTCTCTTTTGTTGTCTAATTGTGTTCTAATGCTTTTTACTGCGAGTGCTTCAGATATAATTAGATCACGATCAATGAAGGCTACAGGGATGTTCTGATCATTTTTTGCCGAAGCTTGGCAACTTAAACCGAATAGTAATATAAAAATAGCTAAAAATAACCTTAATTGCATAAATACCTCTTTTTTCTATTGCATTGAAAATCTTATCATGTCTGTAACATCATAGTCTTTTTTTAGTATAGGGAAGCCAAAATCTAATCTCATTGGTCCAAATGGAGAACGCCATGAAATACCAAAGCCTACAGAAACTCTTAGTGATTTGTCTTCATAATATTCTTTATTTATATAGTCAAGGCCAAATAAAGTTGCTGCATCGACAAAGAGAGAGCCTTTTATTCCCAAATCGTCTGGTAAACCGATAGGAAAATCAACTTGATTAATCATATTAAAGTAAAACTTTCCACCTAATGCATCTAATGTCTTTTTATCTCTTGGTCCTATACCTGATACATGGAATCCTCTGATTTCATTGCTTCCTATTATGAAACGTTGATTGATTTTTACTTGCTCATCACTTTTATATGAGAATACATATCCCATAGAAGTTTTAATGTTTAAAAGGATATCGCTACTAACTTTAGGAAGAATCTCTCTGCTATAATTTACAGAACCTTCGGTTTTAATGTAATGTAGTGTTCCACCTAATCCGGAAAAGCTTTGATGTAGCTTAACAAGATATCCATCCTTAATTTTAGATAAATTATCAAACTTGCGGAATTGAAGAGAATAACCAACGGATGAATCAATATTCTTACCAGCTTGTTCCTTAATTAATTCAGATGCAGTATCTTTAACATTAAATATGTTTACATGTTTGTAAGCATAGTGCAATGCAAGATTGAGGTCATCAGTTATATCATGTGATGTATGTAACATGAAACCAGCGTTGCTGCTGCTGAATGCAGCATCTGTATTACCTGTAATAGCGGCTGGGTTAATGAGATTTGGAAAATCTTTGCCTTTTGGTTTGTTCTGATGTGAATAGAATAAACCAAACCCTACTGCTGAATCAGTCTCTGAGAAATTTGGCACTACAAAATCAATGCTGCTAGATAAGGAAGAAGTAGATTTTTCTGCTTGTAAAGACAATATTTTTCCAGTTCCAAATAAGTTTCTCTCTTGTATGTTTATTTTACCTACAAGTCCGGTGACACTAGAAAATCCTGCTGATACAGAAAATGTACCAGTACCTCTTTCTTTAACTTGAAAATTTAAATCAACTAAGCTGTCATTTATTTTATGATTCTCTACATTTACAGACTCAAAAAAACCTAATCCTAATATGTTTTTATAAGATCTATTAATGACGCTGGCATTATATATGTCGCCTTCAGAAATAGTCAACTTTCGTCTGATTACTTGATCTAAAGTAGTCTTGTTGTTAGTGATACTTATATTATTAATGTAAACTTTATTGCCTGTATATATTATGTAATCTATATCGACCACATCATCCTTGACACGGTATTCATGCTTTATATCTGAAAAGAAGTTTCCATTGTTACTTAAATATTGGGTAATTTTTTCGATAGAATTATTAATGGATTCTCGGTTAAATGTATCACCACTTTTTGATAATATAAGATTCTGAATTTCTTCTTTTAGTTGTTGGTGATTACTAACTTGTTTATCTATGATGATGTTACTATTACCAAACTTATACCTTATCCCTTCTTCAACAGCGAAAATAAGATTAATATTATGATCTTCTCTAATTTCTGGTACTACAGATTTAATCTTAAAGTCTATAAAACCTTTAGATGTGTAAAAGTTATATAATCCTGCTTGATCAAGCATTAATCTTTCAGAAGCAAATTTTGTATTACTACTGAATATTTTATAAGGATAGTATTCACTTGATTGTATAGCTTTTTTTAACATTGCATCTGAAAAGAACTGATTTCCAGTAAATTTAATAATTTTTATTCTTGATGTTGGTCCTTCATTTATTTTTATAATGATATCTATTTTATTATTCTCAAGTTCTTTTACTTCATAGGTAACTTTTGCGCTTAACTTACCTTTGCTTTGGTATAGTGATAAAAGATTTGATATATCTTGCTGTAATTTTGATTTTGTAAAAACTGCTAACTTTTTTAATTTTAAGATATCATTTACGAGATCTTTTTTACTGAATTCTTTGTTTCCATAGAAAACTATATTATTGATGACAGGATTTTCTGTTACATTGATTACTAAGTAATTATCCTGATTAACATATACTTCTATATGTGAAAATAGTTGTGTTGAATGTAAGTTTTTAATGATTTGATCTATAGTCTCTTGTGTTACATTATCTTGTAAGTTAATTTTTGAGTAAAAATATATAGTTTTGTAATCTAACCTATGGTTGCCATTGATTTGAACTTGCTTAATTTTAGTATTTAAAGCCTCTGCATGTGCAAGAGAAGAAGTAAATAATATTAAAATAATAATAATGTATCTCATAAAACTACTTAAACATACTTTTTATATCGTTAAACGTGACAAAAATCATTAAAGATAGCAGAAGCATTAACCCAATTGTAGATATATACCGCTGATATTTAGGATTGAGTTGTTTGCGTCGTAATATAGCTTGGACAAAATATTGGAAAATATGTCCACCATCTAGCATAGGAATTGGTAATAAATTCATTACACCTAGGTTAATGGAAATCATTGCCATGCACAATAGTACTTCGTTGTGTTTTACTGATTCTCCAGAATATTGAGCAATGCGTATAGGACCACCTAACTCAGAAATACTGCGTTTCCCTACCAACATTTGTCCCAATACTTGAAAAATTGACTTTGACAGTAAATAAGTGTAATTAATGGACTGAACAAAAGCACTAGTGATGCTTAATCTCTGAAATTCATAATTGCTGAGTACATTACTCATTGTAACTCCTAAAAATGGACTTTTCTTTATGCTTCCAAAAAGTCCTTTTTCTTCCTTAATGCTTGGTTTAACTTTCACAACATGAATGTGCCCGTCACGTGCATATTCTATAGTTAGCTCTTGATTATCTTTTGCATATTTTTCTATATACTGTTTAATTTCTTCAAACCATTTAACCTGGTAGTCGTTGATTTTTAGAATTGTATCCCCTGAAGCTAATCCTGCATGTTGTGCTGCACTATCTTGTACTACGCCTCCAATGACAGAGTTGTGCTTCATCATTCCTTTAGTAGTGAAGAACATCATGAGTACTACTATAGCAAACACTAAATTTGCGAATGGTCCAGCAAATACAATAAGAAATTTTTGGTATAGAGGTTTTTCACAAAATGCAAGTAACTTATCTTCTTCTGACAAACGGTTAGGATTTGCTTCAACACTTGCTGGGTCTTCATCCCCTAACATCTTTACATACCCACCTATTGGTATCACGCTGAACTTCCACCTTGTGCCAGACTTATCGTTAATTCCAAATAACTCTGGGCCAAATCCTATAGAAAAAACTTCAACCTTCACATTGCATAATTTTGCAACAATATAATGACCGTATTCATGTACGAAAACTATAATAGACATTATAATGAGAAACGACAGCAAATAAAATGAACCATTATTGAGTACATGATATAAGTTATCAATAATACTTGCCATAAGTAGAACACTAGATGTCATTAAAACTAAATTGGATAATATAGTATATTTATATGGTTGACAACATAATATGTAATAATTTTAATTAGACAATTTGAAATCTGTTGAACATAAATGTTATGGATGAATTACTAGTAAAACGTAAGAGATTATTATATAGGAGTTTGCATAGAGGGTGCAAAGAAATGGATATAATACTTGGTAATTTTGCATTGCATTGCATTCATCTATTGTCTTCTAAGGACGTTGATGAATATGAGAAAATTGTCAATACTAGTGATTATCAACTTTATAAGTATATTACAGGAGAGGAATTAATTCCACAGTACTTAGATAATAACATTATGAAAGATATTATCAGGATTAATGAGTCATTAATAAAATCAAAATTTGCAGACTGAACATAAGGTATAATATGTCTAGGTATATTAGAAGTGTGTATTGTTTGACATCACTTAATGTTAATTTGAACATATTTGTTAATTATTGAATTTATTATATAAATAACTTAGAATGTAAAGCTAGCTATGATTTGTAACAATAAGTAGATTTATTTCTTAAATTATGTGATTTAGAATAGTAAATTTGTCTTTATTAATGTTAATAGTTTTTTAGGTATACAAACTTATAGTTGTCTTGTGTGCATTTTTTTAATTTAATAGTTAATGTTATATCCTTTTTAGAATATTTAAATATGTTTTTTAATGTTAATTCAATATACATTTTGATATGTGCTTTACTTGGCGGCATAATTTTAAATTGTATGCCATGTGTATTCCCTATCTTATCATTAAAAATAATGTCAATGGTTAAGAATGCTCAAAAGAGTAAAATATTGATAAGAGCTGATGGGGTATTATATACACTTGGAGTTATGGTGAGTATGTTTCTACTGTCTTCAATACTTTTAATATTACGTCATTTTGGCTATTTAGTAAGTTGGGGATATCAAATGCAATTTCCAATATTAATTGCATTGTTGATGTATATAATGTTTTTGATGGGATTATCTTTTTCTGGATTTTATGATTTGCCTTTTATTGTTCCTAATTTTAATAATGTGAATTCTAAAAGAGAAGGATTAATAGGTAGTTTTATTGTGGGTATGTTATCAACGTTTGTTGCTACCCCGTGTACAGCCCCTTTTATGGTATCTGCTGTAACTGTAGCTTTAAATCAATCTAACCTTTACTCAGTGTTGATTTTTCAAGTTCTTGGTTTTGGAATTGCGTTGCCTTATTTATTATTGTCATTTTTTCCAGGTTTATTGAAAATTATTCCTAAGCCAGGTAGATGGATGGAAGTTTTACAAAGATTTTTAGCTTTCCCACTTTATTTTTCTTCAGCGTGGTTACTCTGTATTTTAATCAAACAGAAAGGTCCGGAAATATTATTTGCTGTGTTATCTTGTGCTATATTATTTGTCATGGGGATATGGATTATGAAATTTATAAAATCTTGGGAACCTATAAGTAAGTTTGTAATTTGCTTGTGTTTATTGTTTATAGCAATTTCTCCTTTATGTTTTGAGCCAATAAAAGAGTTTCTAATGAAACATAAGGAAGCAAAACATGTTGTAGTAATGGAATTTTCTCAAAAGAAGTTAGAACAACTACTTGAAGCGAAAGAGACAGTATTGTTGTCTGTAAGTGCAGATTGGTGTTTAACTTGTAAAGTTAATGAAAAAATTTTACAGTTGGACACTGTACAGGCTTTGCTTATGAAGAAAAAAATTTACTACATGAGAGGTGATTTAACTTCTAAAAATTATGAATTAACAGAGTATATTAATCAGTTGGATAAAAATAGTGTACCGCTTTATGTATTGTATGTTGATGGAGTTAAGATTAAAGTTTTACCACAAGTCCTCAGTGAAAAGATAGTAATTGATATTATAAACAAATATGTAAAATAGTAAGTTTTTTATTTGTTGATATTATAAATATTATTATATTCCTAGTTCTATGAAAGTTCTGTTACTTTATTTTTTATGCTGTTAATGTTATTGTCTCGTTGTGGCAATTAATATAGCAAGTTTAGGATATGATTTTTAATAATTTCTATAGGCAGTTTTTATAGTGGTTATTACGTTGTTCTAGTTTTTATATAAATATTAAAGCGTACTTCATAACAAGACTATACAAATTAGAGAAAAGTAGAAATGTATTCATATTGTATCTTATGTTTTTAATATAGTGGTAGGTTTACATAATTAATAAAACAAGTAAAAGTTAAAGAGATTGCTGATTTATAATTGATCTTTTAAGTTCTTGATGAAAAGCTTATGTAACTATGGGCTTTCTATAAAGTACTACTTAAACAATGTATATAAGTTCTTTGTAAGGAAAATAGCTTTATTAAAGAATATGTGTAAATTTTTATAAAAGTATGTGATTTAAGTCATTAATAAACACAGCGTTTGTTTATGCATATTATATAACTTTAAACTTGATATGAGTTAGAACTATGACTGTACATTATGAAGTAGCAACTTTATCTGTTTTAGGGGAAAACATGTACAATATTCTTTGGAAGAAATTGAGATGGTTTATATCATTTGCTGCGTACATAGGTATAACGCGTTCTGTAAGTTCTGGTACCTGTATGTGAAGATGACCAACTTCTTGTCCTTTTTTTACTGGTGCAGATATTGCATTTTCGTGTGAAAAAAAGGTTTTGACTGTATCATATGAGCCTTTAGGATATAGAATAATCACATCGTTATTGAACACAGCTTCTACATATTTTGCATCACCGTTTTTAACTATTATTTCCTTGGCTTTACTACCTTTGTGAAAGATGGTTTGGCTGCTAAAATCATTAAAAGCATAATCTAGCAACTGCTTTATTTCAGATATGCGTTCTTTTTCAGTTTTAAGACCGCTGATTAATATGAAGATACGTCTGCCTTCATGTTTAGCAGCTACTATAGACCCGTATCCTCCTGCATCTGTATATATGCTAATTATCCCATCTATTCTATTATCTGGTGACAATAAGTTGATGTTTTCTTGGTATATATTATTGTACTTAAAATCTTTTTTGGAGAATAGATGATAATATTCAGGAAAATCTTCGAAAATTCTTACTGTAAGAGTTATTAAGTCGCGTATTGACATGAATTGATTTTTATCTTGAGCACCTATTACATTGCTGAAATGAGATTTTGTTAGGTTAAGTTTTTGTGCTATACGATTCATTTCATCAACAAAGTTCTCCTGTGAACCTGCTACGCCTTCTGCAAGAGTAATACAGGCGTCATTTGCAGATGTTGTAATAATACCATTAATTAAATCTCTTACTGCTACTAGCTGTCCCGCCCTTAGGAAAATGGAGTTACCTCCTTTCTGCCAAGCCTCTTTACTAGTCTTAAATTTATCCTCCATTTTTACAAATCCAGCTTTTATGTAGTAAAATGTAACATATAAGGTCATTAAGTTAGTCATAGACGAGGGTGCAATTTGTTCGTCAATGTTGTGTTCTAATAACATTGTATTAGAAAAGAAATCGAATACTGCTGCTTGAGGTGCTGTTGTTTGTATAGGTAAGGCCACAGCATTACTTATATGTACCTGAATACTAATAAAACAATATAACAGTAGAAGGATTATATGGCGTAACATTGTAAAAATATTTCAGAGAACCTATGAGCTTTTATATATCAATCTTTGTATTAGATCAATATATAATTGCTTAATATATTTTGTGATAACTGTCAGTAGAAGATACTTTATGTTTTTTTAACAAATGTGTAGTGCAAATTTTTTGTTACAATGTATTTGATATGCTGAGGAATGTTGTTTTTATATAAAGTCGTATAGCTGTATAAGTTTAGATTTAAGGGGTTGCATGTAAATGTTATGTAAATTCTGGCCTTATAGCATTGTATAAGATATGTTATCATACAAACATTAGATATAGGTTTGTGGGTAAGTGAGTGATTTTATGCATAATGTAATCAGTTACAAGAATTTTTTTCCTAACATAGATAGTACTGTGTTTGTTGCACCTACTGCTTTTGTTATAGGCAATGTTTATATTAGTAAGGATGCAAGTGTATGGTATAACTCAGTGTTGCGTGGAGATGTAGGAATGATTAGTGTAGGTGAAGGTACTAATATTCAAGATAATACTGTGATACATGTTGATAGAAATTATGGTGATACACAAATTGGGAAAATGGTGACAGTTGGGCATAGTTGTATATTACATGCTTGTCAAATACATGATTATGCATTTGTTGGTATGGGTTCTGTTGTTATGGATAAAGTAATTATGGAAGAGAATACAATGCTAGCATCTGGCTCTTTAGTAACTAAAGGTAAAATAATCAAGTCTGGAGAGTTGTGGGCTGGTAGGCCAGCAAAATTTTTTAGGATGCTTTCTGAAGAAGAAATAAATCACATTAAGGAATCTGCTAGTAATTATATACAGTTATCTCGTGACTATTTAAGATGATAAACTACAGCAAATTGTTAGGAGAAGATTTATGCTGATTACTATTTTTGTGTAAAAGTTGTTTATTGAATTTCAATAACGCTTTATTATTGAGTTAAATGTTAAAGTTGTGATAATGTTATAATAAATGTGTACTTGTTGTACTATGTGATGTTGATAGTAAATCAAATGAAAGGTATAGCAATATATGTTGATTATTAAATTTTTATTGAAAGTAATATCAATGAGTAAAGATTAGTATTATGTAGAATATATGATTGTAATACTTTAGTAGTAATGTATTATTGTTGTAAGTCAGATTTCTATTTAAGTATAAAATGAGATTTAAATATTGAATTTTTGTCATGGTTTGAATCATAATTGTGAGTCATGCTTATGGTATAGTGGCATGTACAACTAAGTCTGTGTAGAGAGTTTTTTTAAGGTACATTTTATGAGTGAAATACAAGTAAAGGCTGAAAATCTTGGTGGTGAGTCAATATTAGAGGCTCCAATTAGAGTCTCAGTGAATGTTGGTGATAGTGTGAAACAAGGTGATATGTTATTTATCATAGAAACTGACAAGACCTCGCTTGAAATTGTATCTCCTGAAGATGGTATTATTAATGAAATATTTGTTGTTGATGAGGAAATCATACAGAGAGGGCAAGTTTTATGTACAATAAATACTGTAAAATCGAATGCTGTTAAGCCATCTGAGGGGAACACTGCACATAGTACTACTGTTACAGTAGCTGATGACATGCAACAATTTATACAGAAAAAGGATGCTCCATCTGCAATGAAGATTATGGAAGAAAATGTGATTGATAAAAGTCAGGTGAGTGGTTCTGGTATTGGAGGTCGCATTACAAAATCTGATGTGTTAAATTATATGAAACTTGCTTCTGAAGAAGATAATACTAAAGCAAATAGTATTAGTAGTTTATCTGTTGTATCTGAAGAGAAAAGAGAAGAACGTGTAAAAATGAGTAAGATCAGACAGGTAATTGCTGCAAGATTAAAGGAATCTCAAAATACTGCTGCGATATTAACAACTTTTAACGAAGTTGATATGAAGAATGTGATGGATCTTCGTGCTAAGTATAGAGAAACTTTTGAAAAGAAATATGGTATTAAGCTTGGTTTTATGTCGTTCTTTATAAAGGCAGTGGTGCTAGCATTAAAAGAACTACCAATAATCAATGCTGAGATATCAGGTAATGAGATTGTTTATAAGCATTATTATGACATGGGTATTGCAGTAGGAACAGATAAGGGATTGGTTGTTCCAGTAATACGTGATGCTGATAAAATGTCTTTTGCTGATCTTGAATCAACGTTAGCTTCTTTAGGGAAAAAAGCTAGGGAAGGAAAGTTGGAAGTTGCTGATATGGCAGGTGCAACATTTACTATCACCAATGGAGGTGTGTATGGGTCTTTGCTGTCTACTCCTATAATTAATCCTCCTCAGTCTGGAATTTTAGGGATGCATTCAATACAAAAGCGTCCTGTTGCAATTGATGATAAGACTATAGAAATTAGACCAATGATGTATATTGCTTTATCTTATGATCATAGAATTGTTGATGGACAAGGTGCTGTTACATTTTTAGTTAGAATAAAGCAATATATTGAAGATCCTAGTAGGATGTTTTTAGAGGTATAATTCTGGTTGTTGTTAATTATGGAATGTACTTAAATGCTTTCTTGAAGATAGTCTTGTAAAATATAGAGCTCATGGAAAGTTTATGTTCTATTATGTCTAAAAATAATGTAATTTAAGAATTATAGTAGCTGATGAAATACTACTTAGTGTACTTAAATATATAGGGATTTCTGAATAATTCCTTTTGCCTACTCTAATACATTACAGTATATTTGTCTTATTTCAAGTGTTTAAAATTGTTTAAAATGATGGGTATTGGTTCTAGTATAAGGATATTAGGCATTAGAGTATTAATACAATAGTTTAGGTCTAGGATTAAAGGTTATAGAGAATATGGGAAATTTAGGAAGAAGTATCACTATTCATAGTAAAGAAGACTTTAAGTATATGCATAATGCTGGAAGGCTTGCAGCAGAGGTGTTAGATTTTATTACTCCATATGTAAAACCAGGAGTTTCTAGCAATGAGCTTAACGATTTATGTCATGATTTTATTATTAACGCTGGTGCAATTCCTGCTCCGCTTGGATATAGGGGATACCCTAAGTCTATTTGTACCTCGAAAAATTTTGTTGTATGTCATGGTATTCCTGATGATTTGCCTTTAAAAGAAGGTGATATTGTGAATATAGATGTCACTGTTATACTAGACGGTTGGCATGGAGATACTAGTAGAATGTATTGGGTTGGGGAGCCATCGATTAAAGCAAAACGTTTATGTGAAGCTGCATATAGAGCATTAACTGTAGCGATTGAACAAGTGATACCTGGACAAAAGCTTAATCAGATTGGTTTGGCTATTGAAAAAGAGATGAAGAAATATGGTTATTCTATTGTTCGTGATTATTGTGGGCATGGGTTAGGTAGGGTATTTCATGCTTCGCCGAATGTAGTACATTATTATGATCCGGATGATCCTGTAATTATTAGAGAAGGCATGTTTTTTACAATAGAGCCAATGATAAATGCCGGAAGATGTGATACTGTACTTAGTAAAAAAGATGGATGGACTGTTACAACTCGAGATTTATCTTTGTCAGCGCAATTTGAACATTCTTTGGGTGTTACTGAGAATGGAGTAGAAATATTTACATTATCTCCACAAAATATGCATTATCCTCCTTATGTATGCTAATTTATTATGGATACTGTAATTTCTTTATTTAATAGAGCTGTTGATTTTTTATCTACTTATAACATAGACAATCCAAAACGTGATGTAGAGATAATAATAAAGCATCTTATTAACACTGAAAACTTAGTTACTATACTTGATCCACATATGCCTATTAATAAATGTGATGTGGAAGTATTTTGGAAAATGGTGAAACAACGTTCTACTAATATACCTATATCACATATTATAGGTAAAAGGGAATTTTGGAGTACGGATTTTATTGTCAATTCTGATGTTTTAGATCCTAGACCAGATAGTGAAACGATCATTTCCTCTGTGTTTGCAATGTATCCTTGTAAGAATCGTAGGTTAATTATAGGAGATTTTGGTACAGGGAGTGGATGTTTATTATCAATTTTATTATTAAGGTATAGAAATGCTGTTGGTATAGCTATTGAAAAAAGTGTTAAAGCTTATAGAGTTGCATATCAGAATTTTAAAAATCATGGATTATATAGTAGGATAAAGATGAGATTATCCTCTTGGAACACTTGCTATGATACTTTTGATTTGATAGTTAGTAATCCTCCGTATATTAGAAGGAGTAAAATTACTACATTACAGCCGGAAGTAAAATTACATGAGCCAATGGTAGCTTTGGATGGTGGGCCAATAGGATTAGAAATTTATTCACAAATTTTTGTAATCATAAAAAGATGTTTAAAGCAGAATGGTGTAGCTATTTTGGAAATAGGGGAAGATCAACATCAGATTCATAGAATAGTGCATCGTTATGGATTAAAATTCTGTACTTACCACAATGATTTATCTGGCAAGTTACGTTGCATAGTAGTTAAACAGATGTGAAATTAATTAGGGCTAATGTTTTAAGGTTAATGTGAAGAAAGGTTAGTATTTTATGGTTACATAAACCTAGGTATAGCTATTTTGGAAATAGGGGAAGTCAACATCAGATTCATAGGGTAGTATATCGTTATGGATTAAAATTCTGTACTTACCACGATGATTTATCTGGCAAGTTACGTTGCATAGTAGTTAAACAGGTGTGAAATTAATTAGGGCTAATGTTTTAAAGGTTAATTGAAGAAAGGTTAGTATTTTATGGTCACATAAACCTAAGCTTATCATTGAATGTGTTGCAGATTGGATCTTATAAGAAAAACTACATGTGCAACTTTATAATCTAAAAATTAGGTGTAATGTTGATTTGTATAGAGGGATGTTAGCTAAAAAACAGATATGTATAGCTGTTACTATAATTCTAGTGTGCCTGACTCGTACAATTTATATAAATCATCACAGCCACCTATGTGTTGATCATTAATAAATTTTGGGGTACAGTCTTCATACCGTTCGATTGTTGTATCATTTGTTCTAGCAAAGAATTGTTGCCTGTAATGTCAATTTCTTCAAGTTGATTTGTATAGAGGAGGAATGTTAGCTAAAAAACAGATATGTACAGCTGTTACTATAATTCTAGTTTACCTGACTCATACAGTTTATATAAATCATCACAGCCACCTATATGTTGATCATTAATAAATATTTGGGGTACAGTCTTCATGCCGTTTGATTGTTGTATCATTTGTTCTAGCAAAGAATTGTTGCCTGTAATGTCAATTTCTTCAAAAGGAATGTTTTTTTTGTTGAATAAAGCCTTTGCTTTAGTACAATAAGGGCAGAAGTCTTTAGTATATATTTTCACTTTTATCACTATAATGTATCCTATGATTAACTGAATTTCTGGATATCATAGTAATAGCAAAAAGTAAATATAGGAATTTTATAAAATTTTATTATGAAAATAATATATGGTTATCCTAACCAAAAAGGTAATGTAAATAGTGTTCTTGCTTTTGGGAATTTTGATGGAATACATTTAGGACATCAGTCTATAATTAATGCAATAAAAAATATTTCAGTTAGAGAAAAGATAACATCTGTGGTTATTACATTTTCTCCACATCCTGCTGAGTATTTGCGTAATAAACAAAATTTTTTGTTATTAGATCTTGAGCAAAAGATAGAATTGTTGCAAAGCTATGGTATAGATTATCTATATATTATTGATTTTAATGAAAGTTTTGCACAGCTTTCTCCGGATGCTTTTATAAAGGATGTATTAGTAAATAGTTGTAGAATAAAATATATTGTAGTAGGACATAGTTGTTTTTTTGGACATAAATGTTTAGGTAACATAGATTTGTTATATTCTTATGCAAATATTTATGATTATGAAATTGTAAGAATAGATCCTATTTTTATAAATGATAAATTATGCTCTTCTTCATTGATTAGAGAGTATTTGTCTGAAGGAAAAGTAGACTTAGCAAGTAAGATTTTGGGTAGACCGTATCAAATTAATGGCAAAGTGATAAAAGGATTGGCTAGGGGCCGCGTTATTGGTTTTCCTACAGTTAATGTTGATATTAAACATATATTAGTGCCTAGAGTTGGGGTGTATTCTGCATGTATAAAAATAGATGATAATAATGTGTGGTTAAATGGGATAGTTAATATTGGATTTAGACCTACATTTAATGATTTAAGTTTTCCTATATTGGAAATGCATATTTTTGATTTTGATAGTGATATATATAATCAGCATGTAGCTATTCAGTTATTGGACTTCATACGTCCTGAACGTAAATTTAGTAGTATTGAGCAGTTAAAACAGCAGATTAACGAGGATATTATTCAAGTAAAGAAAAGTTTAAAGTATATTGGGAGCAAAGATGACGAAGTAGTGTAAATGTTTAGCTATAGTACAGTAGATTAATAGAGATATTGCTTAAATGGAAAAAAGTTGATGCAAGATATGTATAAGTATATGCTTATAAGTCAACTTACTGAATTACGTGGATAGGCATATAGGGTTTTATACTCAGTTAATGTGGTAAGTTGATAAAGGTATTGCCAAGTAGCAGAGTTTATGAAAAAATATGTATTGATAATATGTATATTAGTTCTTGTAGATCAACTTAGTAAGTGGTACGTAATGAGTTTAGTAGGAGATACAAGAATAATAGAGATATTTAGTTTTTTGCGATTTTCTACAGTATGGAATACTGGAATAAGCTTCGGTATGTTACATGATTTCATGTATAGTAACCTTATTTTCTGTAGTATTTCCATCTTAATTACGTTTGTTTTGTTTTATTTTTTAGTAATACGTTTATCACATAGATTACCTCTTGCTATTATTATTGGGGGGTCAGTAGGGAATATAGTAGACAGAGTAAAATATGGAGCTGTCTATGATTTTATAGATTTCTATATTAATAAATGGCACTGGCCTGCATTCAACTTAGCAGATTCTTTTATATTCTTAGGTATTATAATAATGGTAAGAGCTAATAATTTTACAAAATAACTTACTAACTTTATCATTCTTTAACTTGTATAACTTTATAATATAGATGAAAGAACTACTTAAAGATGCTATTAACAAAGAATGAAAACCAACAACAAGATTAAACCATGAACTACTGTCTACTGAAACACACACTTAATGGTTGATTTTAAACATTAACATCTACTGTTATTTTGGTAATTGCTGCTGCATAGTATCAGCAAATGATATCACATTTAAAGAGGATAAGTGTGATGGCTCTAATCCGAGTGTTTGCATTAAATTTTCACACTCATCTCTTGCTGCAACATCTACCATCTCAGAAGTTCCTATAACTGTAACATGATTTTGTAAATCTGGTGCTATGATATGCTTGAGAGCAAGTGCTATAATTGTACATGCTAATACAGCTGCACTGACAGCAAATGCAATAGCTAATGGAAATTTGAGAGGGTTGTTCATGAACTGTGCAAATGACGGGAGCAATGACACCGTAGGATCTCTAAGCATCAATCCAGCACATACAGAAGTTGCTATGAGGGATAACCCACCTAATGTATATAATATTATAGATGCACTACTATCCTTTCGCCCAAAATTTTTCTTGATCTGTGACTTATTTGTTGTTTGGCTTCTCCTGCAGCAAGAAGATATTAATGATGCTGTAGCACAGAACATAAACACTGCAGCAGCTGCGATTGTAGCTATACAATATGCATTACTAAAACTGAGTTGATTACTTTTAAGAGCAACTAGAGCAGACATAATTAACGCCGCAAAAGATATTACCGACACCAGTAACATTAATCTTTGAACAGAAAAATCAGACGTTATTGGTCCTGTTGGATTGTTTTTCATAATTAATACCGTTAAGACTAAACACTTGAGAATTTTAATTTATTCATATGATTTTGTCAAGAATACAAATACAACCTCTAGTAATTTATTCTGTTGAAACATAATTACTATGAAAAAAATCACATGTGTAAAATACTAAAAATTTTTAATTAAGGAGTATACTGATTTTAATAGATACTAACCTTTTATTTTTAATAAATTGTACGTAGTTATTTAAGCATTATTGATTTATCAATTATTTTATTTTGTGTTTATGGAATTGTAACTTTAAGTTGAAAGTATGCTGCTTTTGCTATATATTAATGAATGGTACTACCTAATCTAAAGTAGATGTGATTACTGTGTTTATATAGCTAACAGCATACTTATAATAAATTAGCCAAGTATGTTTTCTTTAGCTTCTATCTGTTTACCGTTTATATTATTGTTTTTTCCCACTTCAATTATTACTAAATCATTAGATAAGATTTTCCTAGCAACTTTGGTTACTTCTTCTATTGTGAGGGTTTTATAGTAGGAATTATGTTTGTTTATATAACTTGGATCTAGACCGCGTAATTGTAGGTTTAATAATGTATTTGCAACATTATCATTGTTTAACATTGATAAAATGAAAGAATTAGTAATACTAGATTTTGCAGTTAAAAAAGTTTCCTGATTAATTCCATTATTTTTAATATTTTCTATAATTTCTTTTAATACAGATATGCATTTTGTTACTGTAGTATTATCAGTAGTTATTATGCCGAGTAACACGTTACTATGATTCATATTATCTAGCATGCTACTAGCATGGTAAGTTAGTCCTAATTTGTCTCGTAACTCTATCATCAATATTGAATTAAGGCTTAATCCTCCTAGCATATTGTTGAATAAGTTGGATGCATAATAATCCTCGTCATTGTATGATACTGTGTCTGTAGCAAACATTATGACACTTTGTGGTACATTTCTTCTTACATATAAGAGTTTCTGTTCTCTGTTAACGGTGGCATCTGGTATAGTATTTTTGTTATTACCAGACGGTAATTTTGATAGGATATATTTATCTAATAAATTCGATAGTTTTGCTGAATCTATATCTCCTGCTGCACTAATGACGATTTGGTCCTTATCAAAACTGTTTTTTATGTATGATGATACATCTTCTTGGGTAATGTTGTTAATAGTATTTAATGTACCATAGATTTTATTAGAGTATGGGTGTCCTTTAAATATGGCATGATTAATTTCAGTTGCTGCTATGAATTTAGGAGATCCATATAAAGATTTTACATGTGCACTTTGTTCTGCTATTACCCTATGAAATATTTCTGGGTCAGTTACTGGATTGAATAAGCAATCACTTAATAAAGTTAAAGCTTCTTCAAAGTTTTCTGATAGTGTTTTTATAGATATATAGAAATTATCTATGTCTACATGAAATTTTAAGTCTATACCTTTACCTTCTAATTGTTTTGCAAATTCTAGAGCATGATTACTTTCTGATCCTTCTTGTAATATTTGTGATGTGAAATGTGCAAGTCCTTGTTTGTCAGAAGCATCATATGCATATCCTGCTTTTTTGAATGCAAGTGTTAAAGAAATTGTTGGTAAGTCGTGATGTTCAACATATAAGTAGCGTATGTTATTATTAATAGTGGCTTCCTTTATGTTGATATTAATATCATCTGCATATGCATTATATGCAAAAAAAATCAATGTTATTATGTAGAATAATGTATTCCTCATAACTATTCTCCCAATTTAGGTAATAAATGTCCAGCTAATCTTACGTTCTTTAAGAAGATGTTTTCCATAGTGGAATCAATATCCTCAATCTTTATTTTATCTATTGTATCGTAAATATTGTTAATTTCTGATAATGGTACTCCTAGAATTAAGTTCATGCCGTAGAAATATGATATAAAGCTTAATCCATCAAGAGAATAAGTTAAGTGTGCTTTTACTTTTTGTTTTGCACTTTCTAAATATTCTGGTGAAATGCCATTTTCAAGATAACTATTTATACATTTGTGGATTTCTTTTTCTACAGTTTCTGTAGAGATCCCATCTTTAGGTACGGCTTCTATAAAGAGGTAGTTATCACTATCAGTTAAATAGTTATAATTGGTGCCTATTGATGTGACTATTGAGTTATTCATTACTAGATCATTGTAAAGCAAACTGAATTTACCGTTACCAAGTATTTCTGCTGCCATCATATTGAGTATATAGTTTTTATTTGCGATACCGCTTGGTATTTGATACATTAAAAATAATTCTGGGATTTCTACTGAACTATCTTCTAATGTTAATGTAATGTTTGCTTTGTGTGAAGGTTCTGCTCTAAAAACACGTGTGGATTTTTTGTGATTAGGTTCTATCTTCCCATAGTACTGTTGTGCAAGGTTGATTGTTTCCTGTGGATCGACATCTCCAGTTACAACTAATATAGCGTTGTTAGGGCTGTAGTGAAGTTTATAAAATGCTTCAGCAACTTCTCTATTGTAATTGCTGATTTCATGTTCCCACCCTACTACTGGTCTACCATATCCATTATAATAGAATGTGTTTTCCATCTCTTCTTGCAGTATGTTTTTTGCCTGACTTTCAACTCTCATTTTTCTTTCTTCTAATACTACCTTTTGCTCTCTTATTAATGCCTTATCAGTAATTTTAAAATTTTGCATTCTGTCTGATTCAATATCCATTGCAAGAGATAAATGTTGTTTTGGTATTAGTTCATAATATATAGTGCAAAATTCAGATGTACTTGCATTGAAGTTTCCGCCTATATCACTTAGAGTAGTTATAAGATTAGGGAATTTTTCTGTACCACTGAACATTAAATGTTCAAAAAAATGTGCAAGTCCAGAATAACCTACTGGATCATCAGTCCCACCAACTTTATATAATACCATATGCATAACTGCGGGTGCGCGATGATTAGGGATAACATATACTTCCATGCCATTATCTAGCTTTTCATGTGTAACTTTAATGTTAAAAGATAAAGCATGATTAGCTATTGTGAAGAAGATTGTAAAAAAACAAGTAAAAAATTTAACCATTACTGTAACCTTACGATTATTTGATTGATAGTTTATATGTATAATTTGAGAATATCAAATGAATTAAGGTTATTGTCTTTTTATTATCAAATCATTAATTATGCTTATAAATTTAGAGTAATGATAATGATGTTGTTAATTATCATTAATTTTAGTTATGCTTTATAATAAGTGATCATGTAAAATTATTTATAACTAAAGACTTGTCAGCTTTAATTTGATACATTTTTTATTGTAAAAAGAATTTATAGCGAGTTAATATTTTATTTAGAATTATAATAGATTGATTTGTAGTAGTGTGTATTACTTAAGTTGAGATGTATATTATTAATTTTTAATGATATTAGATTCATTAGATGTGAGGAAGAGTTAGTAGCTGAAGAACGTGTTATCTTGTTACTATAAATCACAAAGGTAGTTATAGGTAAAGTTTGTGTCATTTGATAGTGGTTAGATTTGATGATAAAGGCCTATTATCTACATATTTATACAGGCAACCAGAAGTTTATTACATATGGGTATAGGGATTTATTCTTTGTATTTGAAAAATACGTATGAAAGAGTTATTAATTTCACATCAGCAGTTTCAGGATCGGTTTCTATTGCAGGGTCTATAAAAAATGACACAGGCATAACAGTTTTTTGATAAGGAAATAGGGTTTGTTTGCTAAAGCAAAAACATGCAACTTTGTTAAAATATTTTCCTGCTTTATGAGGAGTAACATTATATACAGCCATTCCTGAAATGTCTTTATCAGATAAATTTTCTGCTCGGTAAAAAATTAACTTTTGTTCGCCTGGTTTTACAAATACATATGGTAATTCTGGATAAAATTTCCATGGCAATTGTTTATTAATATCTGCATTGAATCTAACTTTAATAGTAGTATTTCCTGTTTTGGAACTTGATAAAATATTACTTTTTCTAACTGTTCCTCCGTAACCTGTAACTTTACAAAATATGCTATATAATGGTACAGAAGCATATACTAAACATACCATGGATAATATTATTGTTATTAATATGTAAATAGTATTTTTTATTCTTGGTGTCATTTTGTTTTGTTATGAATTTGATTTAACATTAAACTTGCTGCTTTTTGTTCAGCGAGTTTTTTATTATGACCAGTTGCTTGTATTGCTTGATATGATGGAATTCTTACTTCTACTGTAAATGTAGGGTTGTGATCTGGTCCAGATTTATCTATGGTGTGATATGCAGGAGCTGGTAACCTTTTTCCTTGTACCAATTCTTGCAGTATAGTTTTTGCATCTTGTGGAGGGACATTCATATGTGTTGCAGAATGTTCCCAAAATAAGTATATAAAGTCTTGTGCTGCTGTAAATCCTCCGTCAAGGTATATTGCACCTATTAAAGCTTCTAATGCATTTTCTAAATTACGGAAATTATTTATACCACCACACGCTCTTTCACCATCTGACATCATGATAAATTGTCCGAGATTTATAGACTGTGCAACTTCTACTAACTTATTGCCACAAACTAATGCTGTCTTCTTTTTAGCGAGGTTACCTTCTGTATCTTTAGGGAAAATATTGAATAGCATTTCGGATATTACTATGTTTAATACTGCATCCCCTAGGAATTCTAGTCTTTCATAGTTAAATTTTAAGGTATCTTTTGATACTAGACTAGGATGTGTCAATGCCTCATTTAATAATTGGGGATTTTTAAAGTTATATTTTATGATTTTTGATATACTTTCTATCATGATTTTATTTTAATTGTAGTAAGATGTACTATGTTTAAATTCTGTATCCTTTATAGTAATATTATTTTGAATGTTGTAAAACTTAATATAAGTTATAGAATCTGGACTTGCTATATTTAATCCAACAATTGTTATAGGATTTGTATTGAAAATTATATCTGCTAGTAGTGCTGTTTTTTGATCTTGTATAGTAATCACTTTTTTACTGTCGGTTGTACTGGTATTTAGAAAGATTATATCTTTTATATCTTTAATATCAGAACTTAATAAATTAATAATAGGATTATTAATAATTGAATAAGAGTATTCTTCTAGTTCCTTATCATAGTAAGAAATGGTTCTACCGTGCATTATAATGGAAGCTGGAGTAGGTGGATAATAATCCCATTTTAATAATCCAGGTTTTTTCATAAATACCATTCCATGCTGAATATCGTTATTAGCAGAGCTTGTTTGAACAAACTCTGCTTTAAAAGAATGTATAGCACTAAAATAAGATAGTAATTCTTCTTTTATTGTTTCAGTTGAATACGCATGTATACTGACAAAATACACTATAAAAAAATATATATATGCTATTTTAGTTTTCATCCTACTGCTTCAGCTTGACAGTCACAAAAGCTGATATATTATCCCTACTGATTAACAATGCTACAGATTTATTTTTACGTACTTTTTTCATAACATTTTTAAAATCTTCGAGATTATTTACTGGTGATTGATTGATTTGTAATATTATATCGCCTTTTCTTATATTTCTGGTTGAAGCATTACTTGTACTATCTATATCTAATATCACCACTCCTTTTGCTTCTTCTTCCTCAATATTATTATATATGTTATTGCGTTGTACACTACCTACTGTTAACCCTAACTCCGGGGATTGGATAGCATCCTTAGGCATTCCGTTTTCTGAAATATCAGGATTCTCAAATTTCCCTATTTTGACTAGTATACTTATAATACTACCATTACGTGACACAAGTAATTTTACTTCATTGTCTGCTTCTGATCTTAGTACTAATTGATGTAGTTGTGATATTGAATTAATCTTAGTACCATTAAACTCAAGTATAATATCCCCTGGAAGCAAGTTTGCTTTACTTGCTGGACTACCTTTGACTACATTAGTAATTAAAGCTCCACCCACTTCTTTTAGTTGTAATGGTTCTACTAGTTCTTCAGTTATCGGTTGCATCACTACACCGAGCCAACCATGTTCTACTTTTTTCCCTTGGGATAAAACTTTTATTATAGAAACAGCATTATTTGATGGGATAGCAAATCCAACTCCTATGTTACCACCACCTTTTTGTGTAGATAATATTGCTGTGTTAATACCAATTACTTTACCATCTATATTAAATAGAGGACCACCAGAGTTACCCTTATTAATTGCAGCATCAGTTTGTAAAAATTCTGTTGCTGTGCCAATGTTAAGATCTCTTGCGCGTGCAGATATAATACCAATACTTGCAGAACCACCAAGACCAAATGGGTTACCTATGGCAACTACCCAGTCTCCAACCATAGTCTTGTCAGAATCTCCAAATTCTAGATAAGGAAGTTTTTCATTAACTTCAACTTTTAACACTGCTAGGTCTGTTTGTGGGTCAACTCCTAAAATCTTAGCAGGAATTGACTTGTTGTCACTAAATGTGACATAAACTTCTTTTGCATTGTGTACAACATGATAGTTGGTGACGATAATACCTGATTCATCTACAACAAATCCCGACCCTGCGCTTAATACTTCTTGTGGTATGTCTTTTTTTACTGGCTTGCCTTCTAATATATTCCTTAAAAGTTCTTCGAGAGTTATTAAAGGAAATTGTTCCTGTATTAAATCATGTACTATACTGATATTAACTACTGCTGGTGTAGATTCTTTGATTAATTTAGAAAAGCCTGACCTTGGATCATATTGTTCTGCTTTCTGATCAGCAAAACTACCTATAGGAACATTTGCCAATATTAGTACTAATATTAGTAATAGAAATCTTTTCATTAATTATTTACCTCTTTCTTTATTAAACAAATTAATAAAATCATTATTAGGTGATAAGATAATTCTTGTATTTTTCCCATTGAAAGCATGCTTATATGCTTGCATTGTTCTATAAAAACTAAAGAAATTTGGATCAGATTTTAAAGCTTCATTGTAAATTTTTGAAGCTTTAGCATCTCCATTCCCTCGAATGATTTGTGCTTCTTTGATCGCATTTGCGATGATAATACGAGTTTGAAGGTCTGCATCAGCTTTAATGCGCTGTGACGCTGCTTCTCCTTCTGCTCTGATTTCTTTTGCTTCTTTTTCTCTATCTGTTTGCATACGTCTAAATATAGCTATGCTATTTTCTTCTGGTAGATCTGCACGCTTAATTCTGACGTCTATCATTTCTATGCCAAATTTTTGGGACTCTTTGCTAACGCCTTCTTGTATCACTGACATAACTTCTGATCTTGCTTCATTTAGAAAATTAATAAGTGATACATTTCCTATTTTTTCACGGATGTTTGATTCGATGATAGAACTTAATCTATTCTTTAATCCTGTTTCATTTCTGACTGTTTGATAAAATTTGACGGCATCTACAATCTTGTATTTTGCATAAGAATCAACGATAAATCTCTTTTGATCAGCAGCGATAACTTCTCTTGAGTCAGAACTAATATCGATAATTCTTTTGTCAACATACACAACCTTCTGTATAAAAGGTACTTTAAAATATAATCCGCTATTGTGTATCTGTTTTACTACGCGTCCAAATTGTAGGACTATTGATTGATGTGCTTCATCGACAATAAACATGGAGTTTAATGATACGATAACTGTTGCGATAGTTAAAAACCCTAATATGAACTTAAATGATTTACTCATAAACTTACCTACTATTTCTAGGATCTGCTAACGGGAAGTAAGAAAGCATACCTTTCAGATCATCGCTGACAACTACCTTATCATTTTTATTTAATATTTCTTCCATTGTTTCTAAATATAAACGATTTCTCATTGCATCAGGTTGATATACGTATTCTTTATAGAGAGCAATGAACCTTTTTGTATTACCTTCAGCTGCGTTAACTACTTCACTTTCGTATGCTTCTGCATCTAGTTTAATTTTTATAGCCTCACCTTTAGCTTTTGGCAGTACTTGATTACGGTATGCATATGCCTCGTTAATCAACTTTTCTTTATCAGCTCTTGCACTCTGTACATCTCTAAAAGAATTGATCACTTTTTCTGGAGGATCAACTTTTTTTAGCTGAATTGATAAAATTTCAACTCCCATATTATATTGATCTAGAATATGCTGTAGTAATGTCTTAGTTTCTTGTGATATTATGGCTCTTCCTTTCCCCTCAATTGCAAAAGATATAGAGCTTTTTCCAATAACTTCACGCATTGCACTTTCAGCTGCATTTTTTACTGTATCTCCTACTTGGTTATCTCTGACTTTAAACAAGTAGTTGTATGCATTGTTGATGCGCCAATGAACATCAAAGTTTATGTTAACGATGTTTTCATCTCCAGTTAACATAACACCTTCGCCATGGCCTGAAGTGCTATCTGAATAAAACCTAGAACCTATTTCTTCCCTGTTAACTGTTTTAACTTTTAACTTAATTACCTGTCCAATAGGGGATGGGAGATAATAACGCAACCCGGGACCTACAGTGTCATGATATTTACCAAATAGTAGTTGTACAGCTTCTTCTTCAGGTTCGACTATGTAAAACCCAGACCCCATGTATAGAAGCATCATGACTAAAAATGCGATAATAAATTGTGTTTTTCCATGATTATTAGGTCGAATGCCTTTCTTGTTTTTTAAAAATGAACCAAATGTATTGTTGAAATAGTGAATAACTTTATTAATATCATTGGAATTTTTATATCCTTTAGATTTGTGGTCTTCTTTGTTATTACTATTCCAAGGATCATAATCATCAAACATAAGCTATTCCACCTATTTAACTAAATGCATTACTCATTTTCAGCACTGTACCGTATCTAATATATAACAAAACATAACTGTTGTTAACATTAAAATACCAAAACCACAATATTAAGCTCTTGAAAAATCAAGAAAACCCTCATTATACATCAATATCTTAAAAATCTATTGAAAATACTCATGTATGTCAAAGTTTATTTTTTTAGTGATTAACATATTAGGAAGTTGATATTAATAATTTGATATTCTTTAAATAAATTTTTTATTTATATTAATATCTTATATCTTTTAATTAAGTATTTTTAATATAGTATTTATTGTGAGCTGATACACTGTTTACTGATAATTGGTATACTTGGATAATAATTGTTTGTATTAATATTTTTTATAAAGATAGTATTAACTAAAATGCTAGAAATATACTTAATAAAATTAAAATATATTAATTTTTATTCGTATAAATGTTAGTAAAAGAGTCTGATTCTCTAAACTATTAATAATAATTGACTTTTTAAATATTTAAATGTATAGGGAAGTGAAAAAGTGTTGCATGACATTTTCAATGATAAGATTTTTTAGTGAAGTTAGGTTAGCAGCAGTTTTTATGTGTAAGTGTTGTATCAGTATATATCCTAGTTATGTTTTTATTTTTTATGAAAAAACAGACAATGGATTGTTATATAAACTAATTTTTAGGAAAAGTCTTTTATTTATTTAATAAACATTATAGAGTGTTTTGTTGATATTGTTGTTCATAAATTTGTGAGGGATTAATAATGGTGTATAATATAAGTAAGTATTTTATAGGTAGAGCTCTTCTATTTTTGCTGCTCTTAATGTTTTCTGTAGCACCAAATGTAAGTGATGCTAATACTGGTGGTCAAGCAGGAGATGATACAGTTACTAAGGTGATATGTAATGTTGTTGTGTTTGTGCAAAAATTGGGGTTGCCAATCATGACAGGGGTAATCCTTGGTTCAAGTGTTATGGCAATATTTGGTAGGCTACCATGGCCAGCAATAGTAATGTTAGTTGTGTTTACAGCTATATTCTTTGGGGCAGGTAAGCTGATATCTAAATTTGCTGGTGGAATAACAGAACTTTCAGCTGATAAGTTTGATTGTAGTTCAATATCAAAAGGTCCTTAATTGGTTTATAATGTGATGTATTTTTTTGTTTAATTGTATCTGTTGTTTCTGATATAAAGTAACTTTATTTCTGAAAATTCTTTATAGATTAAGTTAGTAGATGAATACATGTAATAAATTTGAACAAGTCAGTTATACTAAAAGTTGTCGATATGTTAATATTTACGTGGCTGCTTTAGTTATAACTGACTTTTAGTTTTGTATCTTGTGATACAGTTTATTGTGCACTAATAGTTATGCATGTCAGTTTGATTATCTAGCTAATGACTGGATAGATTATTTTGTATGTATAAATTTTAATGTCACTGTGTTTGTGTAATACTTTGTAATTATTTTCTTGTTTTCTCAAGCGGTGATTTGTGTCATTTAGTTAAGAGATTCTGTTATAGTTAAGGCGTAGATATATATAAGCAATGTCTGAGCGGTTATAACGTATTACATGTTCTACGTAACATTTGTGAGAATATGAATTTTAGATTAATATGATACAATAAATTTAATATATTCTTAAAGTAACATTTTTTTTAAATTAAACGTGTGTACCCTATTTTAAAAGATTTATGGCAATTTCTAGGGTATTGTTAAATATACAACTAAGATCAGTTGTAGGGGAAATTTTAGCAATAGTGGTGAAAGTACAGTTTGTCTTAGATTTATTGCTGGTTTTAATAAAAGAAGGTGCAGTATTTTGTCAATGTCACATATTTATCAAAATGAGTTTTAGATTAATACAGTAGAAGAAATTTAATATATTCTAAAGTAACATTTTTTTTTTAATTAAACGTATGTACCCTATTTTAAAAGATTTATAGCAATTTCTAGGGTATTGATTAAATATACAACTTAAGATCAATTGTAGGGGAAATTTTAGCGATAGTGGTGAAAGTACAGTTTGTCTTGGGTTTATTGCTGGTTTTTTAATAAAAGAAGATGCAGTATTTTATCAATGTAATATGTCTATTAGGATCTCAGCATTCAATGAATTGTTGTAAAGTTTTTATATAATTCTGTCATGAGATTGCATATCAAATCTTAACTTTAGATTCCGTATTTTACATTACTTTATTTTCTAATTTTGTAAGATCGCTTTTTACAACGACAACTAATCCAATTTATAATAAATGCTTATACTACATTCACATATAAAAAGGCATCATTAATTTACAATATGTTAATTATTTTGTGTTGTACTTAGGTTAACTTATACAACAGTAGGTTGAGATAGAGTGTGTAAATTCTTAGTATATCAACATTGTTGTTATTTTGATAGCAGGGGAATTTGTTGATGGGGTTATGATGTATAAAATTAGATAGAAAACTTTTTATAATCACTATGATTTTTAACGCTTTTTGTTTCAAAAACTATGAGTGTGTTATTAATAGTGTATAATGGATATGTTTATAAAGTAGATATCAGGAAAATTGTAGTAAATATACTGCATTTATAATGATTAGTATAAACGTTTTACCCATGATATTTTTGCAAACGTGAATTGAAAATTGCGTAGTCTAATTTATTGTTGGGAACAATAAGATTAAGAAAGCATGTCAAATATGCAATTTAATAGCACTACTATAGAGTTTGTGAGAGAAGCATAAATTGTGGCTGTGATCAATAGTGGTTAATTATATATGGTATATTGCTTTAGTGTTTAAGTTACTGATGTTTATATTGGTAGTTAGAATATTTAGGCTTAGGCATTACTAAGATCAGTGAATTAGTATGAGTAGCATTACAGTACATATTTGCGAGGTAAGCTATTAGCTTACTGAACATGTGTGATTGGTAATGTATTACTAGTTGAAGGTATGTCATATATAGAATTGTTCAGGTGTTTCGAAAATTCATGTAAGGTATAAGTTATATGTTAAAGGCTGTTTTTGTATTTCTTGTAATTGTGGGATTTATAGGTGTTATGTCATTAAACTTTTCTAGTGCTGCAGCAAATAATAATAGTAGTACTAGCACGGTTAGTCAGGATGATGATGTGAGTAAAGTTATATGTAATGTTATAAAGTTTGTGCAAAAGTTAGGATTGCCAATCATGACAGGGGTAATCCTTGGTTCAAGTATTATGGCAATATTTGGAAGGTTGCCATGGCCAGCAATAGTGATGTTAGTTGTATTCACAGCAATATTTTTTGGTGCAGGTAAATTGGTTAGTAAGTTTGTTAATGGAGTTAGTAATAATATGACTAGTGGAGCAGATTGTACTAAATAATCATCGTGAGAGCCTTTATGTTAAAGATTGTTTTAGTGTTTTTATAATAGTAGGTTTGTTGGCGTTGCACTGTTGTGTTATTCAGGTGCACATGCTAGCAAGCAAGCTGATACTGATAATTCAGATGATGTAAGTAGAGTTATATGTAATGTTATACAGTTTGTGCAAAAGTTGGGATTGCCAATCATGACAGGGGTAATACTTGGTTCAAGTATTATGGCAATATTTGGAAGGTTACCATGGCCAGCAATAGTAATGTTAGTTGTATTTACAGCAATATTTTTTGGTGCAGGTAAATTAGTTAGTAAGTTTGTCAGTGGAATTAATAATAATATGACTAGTGGGGCAGATTGTAGTACTACTCCATCAAAAAAATAAATGAGAGCCTTATGTTAAAAATTGTTTTAGTGTTTTTTATAATAGTAGGGTTTGTTGGTGTTGCACCGTTGTGTTACTCAGGTGCATATGCTAACGAGCAAGCTGGTACTGGTGATTCAGATGATGTAAGTAAAGTTATATGTAATGTTATACAGTTTGTGCAAAAGTTGGGATTGCCAATCATGACAGGGGTAATACTTGGCTCAAGCATTATGGCAATATTTGGAAAATTGCCATGGCCAGCAATAGTAATGTTGGTTGTATTTACAGCGATATTTTTTGGAGCAGGAAAATTAATTACTAAGTTTGTTGAAGGGGTGAATAATAATATGACTAATGTAAAAGATTGTTCTGCTTTAGTAACGCCAAGTAGCCAGGTTAAGTGATGGGTTTTGAAAGTTAAGAATACAGTGATTATGGAATATTGTGATCTATGTAATTTTCGTTCTTAGCTTTACTCAGGTATTCTTGCAATAATTTAAGGCTTCAAGTTGCTGCTTAATTTGTATATGATACAGTATTATATATGGGTTTTAAGTATTTAACTGGTATTTTTATTGTTATAAGCAGTAATACTTGGATTACCTAGCTGTTAGTATTCTCAAGATTAAAAAATCAGTATAATCCAATAGTAATTTTTAATTGTCATTAGGTAGTTTTGTTTGTGAATTGGTGGTAAGCTTGTTCTTCATAGATGAGTAGATAAGTAATTTTGATTATAGTGAATAGTTTAGAAAATCAATGAATTGTGGGAATATTTGGGTGTTTATATATTGAATTTTCTATTGCTTACTTAATTACATCGTTTTTAGATTGGATTACTTCGGAATTCTAAATGCAATTTTACATCTTAGTACTGTTATATTTTTGTATATCACATAAGTTTTTTTCTCTAATAGTCCGTGTTTTATATGTGTTTCTTAGTAAGTGATTTTTATGTTAAGACGGTGAATATTTATTGGCTAATGCTAGTTTAAATTTGTATTATTCAAGTAGAGTGTTATTGTATTTATTCAACTTGTAGTACTAATATAGATTTAAATGTAGAGTTGATTTTGTTTTTTGTATAATGCTGGATTGAAATTTGTGAATGCCATCTATGTAAAAATGAGTCTGAGATTCTTGATTTTTGCATTGTAAATTTCATAATAGGGTAGTTCATTAATTGTTTATTTAATTGTAGCATAAAGAAAATATTAATTTTGTATTTAGATAATGATGATTAAAGCAGATATTATCCTATATAGATGTTAATTTTACTTATGGATATTTATATAAATGTTATAGGGTTAAATAAGGGTTTCCTGTATGTCTTTTGTGAAAGAAATGATCGGCCATTCTTCTGATATGAATAATTTTTCTAGAAAAAGACGAGATAATACCTCTAGTAAAGGAGATTTTATTCCTGCAGCTTGTCATTATGATGAGAATACAATATTGAATAAAGATGGTGAACTTGTACAAATAATAAAGATAGAGGATTATGTACTTACTCATTATGTTAATGATAAAGATTTAAGAACAGTAGTGCGTAATAGTATAGTTAATAGTGTTGAAGTTCCAGAAGTTTCTTTTTGGATTTATACTGTAAGGAAACCACATAAGTTTGATTTTGCAAGAAAAAGTATAAACGATGTTTCTGATGCTTTAGGTAGTGCTCATCTTAATAATATAGGTCAACGTGTGACTTATATTAATGAGTTATATATAGCAGTGGTTACTAATCACTTACCTGAAAGTATGAAAGGAGTGTTAGGTGCTCTGTCATTCTCCTATGTAAAAAATAAGCATAAAGATTTTTTAAAAAATAAAATAGACAGATTAAATAAGGTCACTGCAAGTATTTTAGAAAATTTGAAAAAGTTTGAAGTCAGAAAGTTAGGATTGATAGTAATTGATAAAGAAAAAGTAAGATCGGAGTTGATAGAGTTTTTGTATTATTTAACTATGATGCATCATAAAGAATGTTTCCTTGATATGGTAGATATTTCTGGTATATGTAGTCATTGTAGTATTAGTATGGGATTTAATACATTTAAAATTTCATGTGATAATAACCAAAGATTTGGTGCAATATTAGCAATTAAAGATTATCAAGATTCTCCATTAGATGCGGTAGATGAATGTCTACAGCAGGATTATGGATTTATCGTAGTTGAAATTATAAAGTTTGCAAAAAGTAAGAATGCATTAAAGCTTTTTCAAAAGCAAGCTACATTTTTAGAATGTAGCAATGATTTTCAGTTGAGAAAGTTATCCAATATAGATGATTTCGTATCAGTTGATCCAAACTCTAATTTAAGTTTCTGCGAACGCAAAATAAACTTTGTAATAATGTCAGATACTTTACCACAGCTTCATAATAATATAGATAGGGCTGTTAATTCATTGTCTTCACTTGGTATTATTTGTGTCAGGTGTGATTTGAGCATGGAAGATGATTTTTGGGCACATTTACCTGGCAATTTTTCTTATATTTTAAACTTTAGGTATACGTTAATAAAATATGCTTGTGCATTTTCGTTGTTGCATTATTTCCCTTCAGGAGCACTTCAAGGAAACAAGTGGGGACAAGCAATTACTATGTTTTTTTCAAATAAGGGTAAACCTTATTTCTTTAGTTTTCATGTGTTTGATAAAGGACACACTTTAATGGTTGGTAGTCCTCAATCTTCAGTTACTATGTTACTGAACTTTTTATTGTCAGAATCTATGCAGTTGAATGCACGAATTGTCTTGCTAGATTATACTGGTAAGTCTATTGTTTTTGTTAAGGCTATGGGTGGTCAGTATTATAGAGCAGACCATAGGCGTGATTATCAGGAAATGTCGTTTAATTTCTTTCAAGTTGAAGATACTGCACTTAATCGTAGAATCGTTACTGGTGTTTTGCAAAGAATGTTGAATGTTAAAAACATAACTGAGGAAGTTAATAGTGCAATAGATAGAATAGTTAATGATCTTTTTACGTTGCCTCTTGAGTCTAGAACTATAAATAGTATTGCTGACCATGTCAGTACACTGGGTACCAATGCTAGTCAATGGTTAAATAATGGGGAGTTTGCGCATTTACTAAAGGAAGATGCTAATATTGATTGGGCAGCAAAAGTTTTAGGGTTGAATATTGGTATTTTGTTCTCTAAACCTCAATGTGCTTCTGTTATTGTTTATTACTTTTTGCATGCTTTAATTAATTATCTTGATGGGTCTCCTACGGTTTTAGTAATAGATGAAGCATGGATTTTGGATTATGTTTTTACTAGTGATCAGGAATTTGATGAGTGGATTGAAATGATGAACAAATTAAATGTTGTTGTTGTATTTGCTGGTGAAAACATTCCAGCTATTATTTCCAGTAATATCATTTGTAGGTTTAATCAGCATGTTGAAACACAAGTTTTCATGCCAAATTCAGTATCAACTAATAAAATGTATATGAGGGCATTTAATCTATCAAAGTCAGAATGTAATACTATGTTTCAAATGCCATCTCAGGAAGGATATTTTTTCGTAAAGCAGGATAATGATTCAGTAGTATTGTCTTTCAATTTGCCAAATATACCAGAAACTAATGTTCTTTCTGCTAATAAGAATACAATTCGGTATATGTATGAATCTATTAGTAGTCATGGGGATAATGTAAGAGAATGGCTGCCTGCATTTTATAAGAAATGTGGAGCTTAAAATTTTACACTGTATGAAATTTATGCAATGTAAATGGACTTAACATAATATTAGTAACATTTGTAGAAGTTGTTGATCACAAGCTTGTTTGTGATAAAAAAATGGAAGTTAGAAAATTTACTTATTTTTTTCAATTTTGGGAAACTGTGCTTTAATAAATTTAAAGTAGTTGATGGATTTCTGTTGAGTATGAAGAATTTGAAGATTAATCATAATATTTTGTATATAGCATATCATGTATTGTAAAATATAATTTCTGTTCCATATATTGATTCAAATGTTTTATGCACAGATATAGGATAATTATTCTGTTATTCTGTTTTATCGTCTATTATACAAGAAACTTCATAAAGTGTTGTTAAATTTTTATTCAACAATTACTGATACATCATATTTATCATTTTCTATTAATAGATTTATTGTGTTTTATATGGTAATATGCAGATGAAATGTATATATATTATTAATTTTCTGTATATTCCCTATAATAATTATGATAGTCAAATCTATAATTTATGCTTTAGAGGAAAACTTTCATTATTATATAAAAATCATGATCTATCCTATATTGAAGGAAATTTCATATAGATTGTTTCTTGTTTGGAGATATCTCTTAAGAGTGCGGATGATTTTTGTGCTGGTTTTTTATTAACGATTAGTAAGTGTGTTTATGAAGGTATGGTGTTACAAAAATATAGGCTTATACTTAATTGTTTTATTATCTTTCGTTTATCCACGTGCACTTTTACATGCTAAGATCAATATACATGTTCTCAGAGATTATGCTAATGTACATTATAACACTTACTATGGTCTTCATTTTGATAACTATTATAAACCTGTCGATAATACGGAAGGTAATCTTGATAGTGTTATGATAAGATTTGCTTCACATGATAGTTATAGATATATGTCTTTTATGCAATATGTAAAAGGGCAATATCAGGATGTAGAAAATCTAAATGTTTCTGGGTTAGATATACCTTTTAATAGGGAAGATCGTACATTTGATGACCATGATGTAATGTTTATGCAGCTGTCTTCTTATTGGGGAAAGGTGACATTTCATAGTTTACCTATAGGTGGTTGTAAAGTTCTATATGCTGGTAGTATAATTTATGATCCTGTCAGTGCTATAGCATTTTTAGAAAATGAAAACGCTAGTTCAAAGGTCTGTATATGTTTTGTAGGAAAGTGTAATGTTAAACCTGAAAGAAATTCATGTGATAAAAAAAGTATACGTTGTAAAAAGGTAACCGTAGCAATTAATCCTCCACCATTCTGTAGCATATTGGACGCATCTAGTATAGTCTCTATTACTCCTTTAAGATTTTCTCAGCAAACTTTTTTTAGACCTGGTGTTAGAATACATATTTATTCAGGATCTGGTAACCCTTATACAAAGGAGTTATATGTGAAATCTCATAAGATAGGTGATAAAACTTCTTATAATATTTCACATGCTGGAATTCCTTATGAATTTCAAGTTTATAAAGCTGGTTATGATACAGTATGTGCGGAATATAGTAATAATGGTGAAAAAGGGAAAAAAGTATGTGTTCCTTCTCCAGGATTGATGCGTCCTAAAGTAACTTCTAATGCTAATGGTGTTAATATACAATATCAAGATTGTCAGGGATTATCTAGTTGTAGTGTTGATATGTTGCCAGGTACACAAGATCTTGATATGTATTTTTCTGTAATAAAGCCTAAAATTGATTTTAATAATTACACTTTGCTCAGTCGGTATGAATGTGAAGATGGGAAAATTGTTGAGAATGAGAATCAATGTGTAAATGGAATAGGGCAAAGACTTGGATACGTGCATGATAATAACAGTAATGTTACATGTGTTGTTGATATGCCTTTTGTTCCTATGAAGTATTCTATTAAAAAGAATCATAGAGACTTGTGGTTAAGCATGCATGATAAAATGCTATTGGGTTATGGAGTTGTTGTTGGTAAAACTGATACTGGAAAGGATGTTGAAAGATATGTGCAATGTGATCAGAAATTTGCAATAGATATTAAAAGTATGACACAAGAACAGCTAAATAAAATTACTAGAATAAGGCAAGATGCATTTTTTGATATTGGAGGCCACTACAATCCTAAAAATGCTCCGTGTCAGGACAGTATGCTATATAGGTATGAAAATAACAGATTATATGAAAAAGGTGGACAGGTATCTTGTAAGAATATGGTTGAATTGGATTATGGAACAAAGAAGATAAAAGGATGTAGTTCACTTTATATGAGTGATGATGATTTTACATATTTCTTTCATGAAAATGATGAATTGGAAAAAATTGTACCTCTGAATCCAATCTTACAAGGTATGTGTGTCAGTAATTTCCCTTCTTATGAATATAAGAAAAGAGTTTTAGTAAGGAAGATATTACCAGATTCTTATAAATTGGGTATTGACCAGAAAAATACAGAATGTGATTTTTTAAAAATAGAAGCATGGGGAGGAGGAGCATCTGGGATATCAAGGTCTGGTAGGTCTGGTAAAGCTGGTAATTATGTTATGGGGTTGTTAAGGTTTGATAAAAATGTAGTTAATAAAAAATTGATAATTGATATTGGTGATGGAGGTAAAGGAGCGAATTCTTTAAGTAATTCTGGTGGGGATACCACTGTAAAGTTGTGTGATGATGATGATAAGAATTGCTTAGTGAAAATAATAGCGCATGGTGGTGATGAAGGCGGTAATTATTTACAAGATAGTTCCGAAGGGATTGACAATCTAGTACATTATAGATTTGCTCCTGGATTACAGAATTCAGGAGAAAGTGAAATATTAGTACCTTATCAAAGTCCGGATATGCCTTATGGTAAGTTACGTAAAGGAGATAAAGAGTGTTTATGTGATAGTAATATTTTGGAGAAAAATTCTAATAAATACTGGGGGGCTGGTGGATGTTCTAGTGTTTATAATTGTGCCCAAGAAGGTGCTAATGGTATGGTCAGAATAACTTGTGAAAAATGGTCAGGTAATGTAGGTAAAATAAGTTTAATAGATGAAAATGCATGCAGTGATTTTTTAGTTACATTAATAGAAAAAATGCACAAGTCAACATCTGGTATACCAAATGTAGTAAAGGAATTTTTGCAGAAAATAAGTAAGGTTAGCTTTTGTAGGCAATCAAAAAGTTTTCCAAATTTAATATCCAGTATGAGTAAATATTTTATTGCAATTGATAAGATATTGGTTGGTGGAGATATATTAGGTCATAATTTATCAGGTCTTCGTAAGGAGCTATTTACTGAATTAAATAATACAGAAGTTAAAGCAATGTTAGCTAAGTTAGGGATTAATGAGTCTCCTGAAACATTACTTTTATACCTTGATGTACTGAATTTTAATTTTGGTGTCAATATATCAAATCCACCTTCAGGTTTGTTAAATTATTATGTTTCTGATAATGAATTTGACTATGATCTTTCAAAACATGATGAGGATTATGATAAATTGTCTGACAATGAAGCAATGATGTTTAATGTAACTACTGAAAAGCCAGAACAGTGGTTTAGTGTGGAGTTGAAAGATCCGGAATTTGTAAGACGATATAGAAATTTTATTAATATGATACATAGAAGTGTTATTACAGATGAAGAAGGGCATAAAAAGAACAACATTGTAGTTTCTTGGATGTATACTTTCTTTAAGTCTGATAGACAACTTTTTGAGCTTTATGCAGCCCCTTTTGTTGAATTGATGCTAGGAATGGATCTGAATAAATTTATGAAGTGGGGAAACTGTAGTGATACACATATCAGATTGTTTGAATCTATAGGTAAGTATAGTGAAAGATTGCCTTCACAGATACAAGATTTTATAAAAAAAATAGCTACTGGAGATTTTTGTAATACATTCTCTAAGATGGAATTATTGAATTCATATGGTGTAGAGTTGTCAAATTATGCCATTGACTGTGCATTAAAGAATACGGATAAGCGTTGTCTGGAAAGTAAGTGGCGTAGCAGTCTAGGATCTATGGCGAAGAAGTTACAGGATGCGGTTGATCTTAATTATGAAGTTTTTACTGATATAGGTATTGCAAGTAATAGAAAAGAAATAGCGTTATTAATTGATGCAGTAATGTTAAATTATGTAATGTCTGATTTAAATGTGGGTAATTCTGATATAACTAGTACGTTATCGTTGTTAGATCCTATATCATCACAGGCTCTTGATAATTTTCCTTATGATACTATTGTGGAGTTACGACAAGATGCTAGTAATATGAAGTATGGGAAATATGGTGATCATAGAGCTAATATAGTTACATTGTGGTCTTACATGGCATACAATTCTTTTGAATGGAATATTGAAGATTTTAAATCTTTTGTTAAATTACTGTTGGCAGAAGATCTGACATCTGTGAAGATAAGAAAATGTAATGATAATTTACGTTATTTATTTGATAAGTTAAACAAGTACAAAAGTAAATTACCTGCGGTGCTGCAAGACTTCTTAGATAAAATAAGTAAAGAGAGTGTTTGTAAGAAAATATCAAGGTTTGCAGCGTTAGAAACTTCACTAGTGAAATATGAGGAAAATTTACTTAATGAATTACGTGGAGGTAATTTGTTCTATTTCAGTTCTTTATATGATCTAAACTATGCTCATAGAGGGAAGTTATCAAATATAGAAAAGGTATATTCTCATGCTGCAAATATTTGGTCAGATGTAGGAGAATTATCTTCTAACATTACAAATCTTTTAAATAACCCAGAGATATATAAAATTTTTACTGATGCAGGTATTACTAGCAGTAAAGAAGAAATATCTTTAGCTTTTGATGCAGTCATATTTAATTCACTGGTATCAGAAATAAAAATTGATCAGAAAAAACTGAAGAATTTGTTATTGTTGATTTATGATAATAGTCTTGCTTTGAATAATATAAGGTTGGAACGTAGTAAAGGTTCAGGTCAGATACAACAGGTTACGATTGATCAGAATCGATATCCTGGTAATGGTATTTTGATGCTACAGCAAAATGCTAATAACATGGAATATGGAAACTATGGTGTTCACAGAGCTGATATAATTGCATTGTGGTCTTATATATCATATATGTCTTCTGAATCTGGATGGAGTATTAAAAAATGTGAATCTTTTGTAAAATTACTATTAGGGATAGACTTGAAATTTATAGATCTGAAAGGCTGTGATAATGATGTGGTTGATTTATTTAATAAGTTGAATACTTATGGAGATAAATTGCCTTTAAGTTTACGAGATTTCCTAAAGAAAATAAGTGAGAAAAATTTCTGTGAGAAAATGTCGTTATTTCCAGAATTAGGAATTGCGTTAATGAACTATACAAATGAGTTGAGAAATGTATTGCGTGTTGGAAGTGTATTTCAGGTTGACTCTGTGGCTAATATTGTTAATGGACGAGTATCAAACATAAATGATGTATATTCTTATCTTGGAAATCTTTTATCAAATGTAAGGCAGTTATCTTCTAACATTGCAGACCTTTTGAATAATCCAGATATATATAAAATTTTCACTGATGTAGGGATTACAAGCAGTCAAGAGGCAATATTTTTAAGTATTGATGCAGTCATATTCAATTTATTAGTATCGGAAATAAAAATTGATAATAGTCAACTGAAGGAATTGTTGTCATTAGTTGGTGGGCATCGTAATGCTAGTTCTAATAATGCAAATAATGGTCGTAGTTTGTCTCAAGGTATAAGATACAAAATAACTTTTAAAATATCTTTTGCTCAAAATTATTTTCCAGTTGATGAAATTATTAAGTTGCAGCAAGATGCTAATAATATGGAATATGGAGTACATGGTGTTCATAGAACTGATATAATCGCGTTGTGGTCTTATATATCATATGCTTCTTCTAAGTCAAAATGGCTTTTTAAACGTTATCAATCTTTTGCTGGGTTGTTGTTTGAAATAGGAGCATGGGGAAAATGTACAAGTGCAGAAAGAGTATTTTTTACATCTATGAATCGATATAGTGAAAAATTGCCTTTAAAAGTATACAATTTTATAAGAAAAATAACTACTGGGGATTTTGCTCGTAAGTTCTCTGGTATGCAATCTTTGTATACATATAAACAACGAGTGTATGATTATGTAATGCACTGTGTATTAAGAGGGGGTTTGGGTGGAGAATGTTCCGATATGACATTACGAGAAATAAGCAATGAGCTTCATAAATTAAAGCAGGAAATTTATTCTAACTATGATGTCTTTAGGGATTTAGGCATTACAAATGGTCAACAAGAAGTGCTTTTATTGATTAATGTAATGATGTTAAACTATGCAATGTCTGATTTATTGGTTAGTACTACTCAGGTAAACTCTATGTTGGCAGATGTGCGTTCTTCATTGTCACGAACTGCTCATTGTTTGCCTTATGGTACTGTGTCACAATTGCAACGAAGTGTTAGTCATATGAAATATGGAGAATATAGTAATTATAGAGCTAGTGTCGTTGCTTTGTGGGCTTGTATTTCGTGCCTTGCTTCATTTAATGATGATATGGAGCCTTTGATAAAATTAATGCTGGAAGGGGATTAGAATATTAGAAAATTACCCTACTTGTTAAAACAATGAATGGAATTTTATAGATAAAAACATATACTAAAATTTCATAAGAGTATGGATAAGTTTAGTGAAAGTTGAAAAGCAGTACTATTTGTCAATAGATACTTATAAGTGGTGTTAGAGATATGAAAATGTTATCGTCTATAAAGTACGTATAAAATTAATATGTGATGTAGCTATTTTATAAGGTTTGCTGATTTATAGGAATAATAAGAAGTAACATTGTAAATTTTATCAGGATTTTTTTGTAAGAGTTATCAAAGGTTGTTATATGTATTCTGTAGAATTGTAGCAATAATACTAATTATCCATTTATGTTGTAATGTAACTGTATTTTATAGGTTTTGCTGATTTATAGGAATAATAAGAAGTAACATTGTAATTTTCTCAGGATTTTTTGTAAGAGTTATCAAAGGTTGTTATATGTATTCTGTAGAATTGTAGCAATAATACTAATTATCCATTTATGTTGTAATGTAACTGTATTTTATAGGTTTTGCTGATTTATAGGAATAATAAGAAGTAACATTGTAATTTTCTCAGGATTTTTTGTAAGAGTTATCAAAGGTTATTATCTGTATTTTGCAGAACTGTAGCAATAATACTAATTATCCATTTATGTTGTAATGTAGCTGTATTTTATAGGGTTTGCTGATTTATAGGAATAATAAGAAGTAACATTGTAATTTTCTCAGGATTTTTTGTAAGAGTTATCAAAGGTTATTATCTGTATTTTGCAGAACTGTAGCAATAATACTGATTATCCATTTATATATGTAATGTAGCTGTATTTTATAGGGTTTGCTGATTTATAGGAATAATAAGAAGTAACATTGTAATTTATCGAGATTTTTTTGTAAGAGTTATCAAAGGTTGTTATATGTATTCTGTAGAATTGTAGCAATAGTGTTAATGAGAAGTAATCATCCATTTTATGTAGTTGGTTAATATAGCATAAGGTGTGTGTTTCAATACAAATAGCTATTTTATAAAGTTTGCTGATTTGTAAAAATAATGTACTGAAAATTTTCATCAAATTTCTTTATAAAATAAGTTATATAATGTTATTATCCATAGTTGTAGTAATATTTTAGTTTAACATTGTTGCGTTTGATTAAGTATATTATAAGGGAATGTTGTTACCTATATCATTCACACTTGTAGTTTTGTTGTAGTTTAAGCAGTTACCACTTTTTATATATTAATTAATAGTTAACAGAGTTTTATAAATGTGGATTATATATTTTAAAAACTGTTGATTAATTTTTAGTCTATATATAAGAGTTTCTACTGTAAATAGCATGTGTAATGTTATATACAACAATTTATTAACAATAGGGAAAAAGAAAATTTTAATAGTGTGCAAGGTGTGTAGATTGAAATTTTGTTATTATAGGAAAGTTTGAGTGGTTTAATTGAAGTAGTTACTTGCTTTATTAGCGGTACTTCAATTTACTAATTAACTGTATATATCCTAAAATATGATGTAATTTTTAATTATAGAATATTTTTCACTGAATAGCGCTGGATTGATTGTATTTTGGGTAGATAGGTCTACAACCATGTAGATAGTTAATTGTGTAATATACAATTTTAGATATATACTTGAATAAGTGTATGTCTTCTATTCAATGGTAAAGTGTGTGTTAAAAAAGATAGCTCTTGTAATATTTTATTTGTGTGTTGTTTTCCCTTATGTTAGTTTATCTGCATGTGTTGATGGTAGTACATTTTATACTTTAGATCAAATTGATAAAAATCCTTATCCTTTCTGTGACACTATATTCAAGGAAATACCAGTTCTGGATTTTCGTATTGTACCATTTTATATGCAGTCATTTTTTGAGCCTAAATTATTTCTTATGCATCCTTCTAAAGGTTTGAAACTTGTGCCAGAAGCTGGTGAATCATTGTATGTAGATTTCAAGTCTATGATGTCTAAGGCAAATGGTAAAAGTAATCGTAGTCTGGCAGATTATGGTGTTATGTATTATGGGATGCATAGAAGTGGTATGGATGGCTTGTGTGTTTATTATAATAGTAGAGGACAATGTATAAAGCAATGTTTACCGATACCAGCGTTAAGGCGTCCTGTGTTTAAAATAAGAAAAAAAGATCAAATATTTGTTGCTGAAGTCAAGGTGAAAAGTGTAGTTGAAGGCAATCTAAATAGTGCTACTGGTCGTGATTATAAAGAACAAGTCAAGGAAATGACAGCAGAAGAGTTAAGGGCTGTATTTGGTAAATCTGTTGATCTAATTCAGCCTGAGATGAACTTGAAAACTCATGAATTTGAAACAAGAACTGAATGTGTTGATGGGAACGTGCGGGGAGATCGCATTGAATGTACTAAGACTGTAGAGAAAATTGCAACTAAGGAGGTATTTAATAATATAACATGTCTGTCAGGATTAAATTATACGGGAAAAGGGTATTATATAAAAAGATATGACCAAACTATTGGAGGACATAGATATTTTTGGTTAAGGTTAAATAAGAAGAAGTTAGTACGTCATATATATGATGGTGGGGTATATTACCCATGTGATGATAGTATGAGCTATGATCTTGATAATATAAATATGAGATCTTTTGTAACGTCTATTAAAGTTCGTGGTGATCACTATACTATTCCTAGGGTAGGGTATCGTATTGCTCCATATAAGGGAAATACAAAACAAAATTTATGTGGGAATAGTGAATTATATTTGTATGTTCCAACCTATCTTAAAAATGTTAAAGATGCTAAGGAGTGTATTTTTGGGAAATTGGAATATTCTTCTGATGACAGAGAATATAGTAAGAGTTGTTTATATAGTTATACAAGTGATGATTTTCAAACTTTTGGTCCAAATAGAAATAGGAGTGAATTAAAAAATCTGGATTTTATTCTACAAAATGAAGGAGTTTTAGATGGATTAGTAGAGAGAAACTTGTATTTTGAAAAAATGTGTGTCGATCATTTCCCTAAATATGAATATAGGGTAAAGAAACATATAGATGGTACCAAGACAAAACAATATGTATACGAAATAGGTAATTATCATCAGTGTGATTTTATAAAAGTTGAAGCTTGGGGAGGAGGTCAAGCTGGATATATAAGTGATGGTAAAGCTTATTCTGGGGCTCCTGCTCATTATACTCTTGGTATATTAGGAACTAATAATGGTAAACTAAAAGGGAAAAAATTAGTAATATATGTTGGAGAAGGAGGCAGCTATCCAGGAGAATATGGTGAAGATACAGTAGTGGCTCTATGTGACTCTGGTAGTTTTAATAGTAATTGTAATGTTTCATTTGTAGCTCGTGGATGTACTCATAATGAGTGTCAAAAGAATCACTCGTTTATTAATGATGATATTGTAATGCATTATAGGTCTGCTACTGGTATGGATTTTTCTAGACAAAGGCCTGTATGGTTACAGTATTATAGATTTATTCCATGGGGAGATCCTCAGTTTCCTGCTGGTACTATTAGATTAAATAGTAATGATTGTTCAGGACCAGCTAATGCATTTGAAAAGAACCCAAATCAGTATCCTGGTTCTGGAGGATGTGCTAATATCAGTAAATCAATTCAAGAAGGTGCAGATGGGTTAGTAAGACTAACGTGTGAGATGTGGAGTGGTAATACTACTAAACGAGTACAGAATGAAAAAAGTGCAAGCTATATTTATAATAAAAATAAAAATTCACTATGTGTAAATGGTCGTGGTGGATGTTTAAAGTCAGTTTGTATATATTCTGCAGATAATGAATATATGAAGTTTAGATCTCCTGTTACTATGTTTGGTGAAAAATGTGAACCTCTTGTTGAAAGAAAGCATCATCTTTTTGTGAATATTTTTGCTGCAGGAGATAAGATGACTATAAAACGTGTGAGTGATAGTAAATATTGTTATGACAATCACCAAGCTCTAGTTACTGGTTATATGTCTAATTTTGATAATGCAGATTATACTTATGCTACAGGTGGACTGCGTGTTAATCGTATAAAATGTTGGCAAAATTGGGAACATGAAAATATGAGTTTGTTATGCTATAGAAATAGGATGAGCCATTTAAAGATGTCGGAGGATAAATATGTATGTTGTTATCATAATATACAAGATACAGAGCATCGTAAAGATATTTGTTGGAGACAAAAAGGTGTTAATATACTGAAAATGTTTAATTACAGTACTTTGCCTATAGAACTTAGGGAAACTTTTGATGATGGTGGTAAAGAATTACTGACTAGTTTACCTCCGATTTCTAATACAGCTGAAACACAGAAACATAAAACAGAAAAAGTTGAGAATTTTGAGAAGGTGACTAAATCTATAGAAGGTGATAATAGTGTAAAAAAACAGGTATCCTATTTGAGTATTGGGAACAATATTCAATATCTGAAAACTATTGGTACTTATCCTATACAGAATAACGATAGTGTATCTATGGGAATGTTGGTTCAAGAGAGAATGAATTATCCATTTAAAAGTGAAATAAGGATAGAGAATTTAAAAATAAATACAGATGTGAAATCATATAACTATAATACATTGGAAAGTTATGGATTAAAAGATGAAAAAACACGTGTTTTTGCAAAAAAATATGCTGGCTTTGGATCTTCTGATGGTTTTTTAACATTAGCAAAATCACAGCGGAAAAATAATAAGCCGTTATCTAAGGAACAACTTGATATAAATTTGAATTTAGAGGAAACCAAAGGAGTAGAGCTACAGTATGCTTATTATCCTGAAGAGAAAACGTTTTGTATTGATACTACAGATAAGGTAAAAAATAAAGGGTGTTTAGTGTCTTTATGTATTTATTCTAAAGGTGGAACTTTTGATGGTCCAAATAGTTATAAATTAGTTAGAGATAAAGTTGAGAGTTCTGATGCTTGTTTGCCTAGTAGTGCTGTAGATGTAAAATATAATAGTAAAATAGGTGAAAGTATTAAAGTGTCATGTCCAAATGATAACCATTGTTGTTATCATAATGGAAAAATGACTAAATGTATAGCTAGTGAAAATCTTGCGTTATCATGTTATAGTAAGAGTAGCAGTAGTAGTGAGGTTTTTGATTATACGTGTTGTTATAGTG
The DNA here is from genome assembly GCF_000013145.1 of Ehrlichia chaffeensis str. Arkansas. NCBI lineage: Bacteria > Pseudomonadati > Pseudomonadota > Alphaproteobacteria > Rickettsiales > Anaplasmataceae > Ehrlichia > Ehrlichia chaffeensis. The sequence continues at coordinate 1,059,434 of NC_007799.1, read as the reverse complement.
ATATAAGAGACCATCACCGTGCTAAGGTTAAAGATGTTTTTAGTCTAGATATAAATCCTGTTTGTTGGAAGGTTGGTAGAACTATATGGCAAATACTAGGTTACTATAGGTTGCCGCAGGAAGTTAGAGAACAAGTAGACAAACAATCTAATAAGACTATGGTGAAAGTAGTAAAAAGTTCATCGGTGAAGAATGCAACACCAATTCAAGCAAAAAAGTAGCTGTAGCACTAAGTAAATATGTGAATTTGTATAAGGGTTAATGTGCTCAGAACCTTATGTGTTGTACTAGGTAATAGTTGTGTTTGGCATTACCTGATGCGAAAGTATTTCTAACTATCTAGAAGTAAGTTAATGGTGTTGTATATCAAGTTTATTACAAGTAAATTACTTCATTATATTAGTCTTCTTTTTAAGAAACTTAAATAAATAATTAATTATATATTATATTTATTATAAAATATGGTTAATATGAATAAATATTTATGTTAACATATTAAGCATTACTATAATTTTCTTTTCTATTTAAGTATATATATTTATGTTTAGGCATATTTTTAATATTGTAAAAGGAGTCTTATATATATTTATATTGACATTTTGTGTGGGTACTACATGTGTGTTTGGATATGAAGAGATTTTTAATGCAAAACCTAGTCTGAGTTATAAATCTCTACGTTTTTGTAATGATAAGATAAAATTGGCAAATCTTTTTTTTGAAACTACTGTTAATGCAGGGGAGTGTAAAAGTGTAGGATCATCTTCAATGTACTGTATCGCTTATATTGATGAAAGTGATTTTATGCATCCAAAGCTGTGTATGTGTCAAGTATATTCTTGTGAAAATTTGCCAGTTAACCAATCAGAATGGGGTACAAAGTGTGAGACTAGTATAATGTGTGAAAAAATATCTTCAAAACCACTTCCTATGGTATTTTGTCCTTTATTACTTGAAGAGAAAAATAGCATAAGATTTGTACCAGTAGAGTTTTCGCGCCAGACATTCTTTAAACCAGGTATTAGACTTATAATAGTAGATAATGGAAGTTTGTATAAACGAGACTTTTTCTTATTTGAGAATGATGTAATAGGGGGAGATTATAAAGTTGCATTTTCTGGAAAGTTGTATGAGTTTAGAATATATAGGTCAGGACATAATCTAATATGTGCTAGTTATTATGATCAAGGGAATTTTATGACTAAATGTGTTCCTATTCCTGTATTGTCTAAACTAAAGTTAAGTGAACATAAAAATGGTACAATGGAGATAAGATTTTATGATGTAATGACTTCAGAAAAAGGTAACCTTATTGATAATAGAATTATGCGTGATTTTAATGTTGATATTGTAAGGCCTAAAATTGATGTTAATAGTCATGACTTCTATTTGTACGAGCAATGCCAAAATGGGAAAATCTTGAAACTACATGAATATTGCGGAAATAATGAAGTAAGTAGGGTAAGATACAAGCATGATAATAAAATTACAGTAAAATGTGTAGATGGTATAAGCGCAATTTTCGGATATGTGTTGAAGTCTCGTGAGAAATATGAAGAATACGATAAACACACTTGGCTTAAACCTTTGCCGAGTGGAATGGTACGTTATGTACGTGTACATGAGAAAAAATATATTCAATGTGCTGATTATGAATATGATATAACGAATAAAACGCAGGATTTTTTAGATGATCTTTTCATAAATGGAGATGGTTACTATTTCTTTCCTGATGAACAGTATAGCAATAGGATAACCAATATCTATCCAGATGATAATCCTTGTAATAGCCTAAAAAATTCATATTATTTGTACCAAAATGCGAAGTTAAAGCTAGAAAGTAGTGAATTTTCAAATCCTGAGATTTTAACTCAGTTTACCAAAGCTAATAGATTTGATGCTTGTGTATTGAGATACTTTGATGTTGACCATAAAAAGATGTTGTCTTTAGATACAAAATTACAAAGTGAACTGCAGTTTTTAGATTATCATTCTATGGGGATGTGTGTTGATCATTTTGAAAGTAAAACATATGCAGTGGAAAAAATTGCACCACATGATAATACTTTAGATTCTGCCTTGTTGAAGTTTCAGGAACAGTTAAAAAATGACAAGCATGTGGATGTATTACTGCGTTATCCAAAGCTAACTGATGTATATAATGTGCCTAGCAGATGTGACTTTGTAAAAGTGGAAATCTGGAGTGGAGGGCAATCTGGTAAAATTGATATAGAAAATTGGAAAAGTGAAGAAGGACAACCTGGTGAATATGTTATGGGTATGTTTAAAACAGGAAAATCTAATAAATATTTTATAAAAGTACATTTACAAGGTATTCGTGATCAAGTTCTTGACAATGAGCATACTGTAGGAACAGATGCTATGATTGAATTTTGTAAGAGAGATAAATATTCACATAATGGTGAAGTTTGTGAGGTGAAATTGACAGCGAATGGAGCTGGGAAATTACTTAATGATATGAAAAAAAGGATAAAAAGTAATAAGTTAGTTCATGATAAGAAGATGTTATATTATAGAATAGTTAATAATTATGTAACCCGTCACTCAGAAAATGTACCAGATGGTAAGAGAATAAGATTTATACCATATCAAGACTTTATGACAGAAGTTTTGTGGGAGGAAATAGGTAAGAATGAATGTAACTCAGGGAAGCTTTTAGCTGAAAATAATAGTAATTATTTTGGAGCTGGTGGTTGTGCAGATGTTAATACTCAATCTACTGAGAAAGGAGCAGGCGGTATAGTAAAGATTACCTGTGAAGATTGGTATCAATAGGTTATGTGTTTGTATATTTGTATATTATCAATCAGAGAATGTACCAGATGGTAAGAGAATAAGATTTATACCATATCAGGACTTTATGACAGAAGTTTTGTGGGAGGAAATAGGTAAGAATGAATGTAACTCAGGGAAGCTTTTAGCTGAAAATAATAGTAATTATTTTGGAGCTGGTGGTTGTGCAGATGTTAATACTCAATCTACTGAGAAAGGAGCAGGCGGTATAGTAAAGATTACCTGTGAAGATTGGTATCAATAGGTTATGTGTTTGTATATTTGTATATTATCAATCAGAGAATGTACCAGATGGTAAGAGAATAAGATTTATACCATATCAGGACTTTATGACAGAAGTTTTGTGGGAGGAAATAGGTAAGAATGAATGTAACTCAGGGAAGCTTTTAGCTGAAAATAATAGTAATTATTTTGGAGCTGGTGGGTTGTGCAGATGTTAATGCTCAATCTACTAAGAAAGAAGCAGGCGGTATAGTTATAAAGATTACCTGTGAAGATTGGTATCAGTAGTTTATGTAGTTTGTGTATTATCAATTTATTTGGAAAGTCTATGGCCTACGTATTGATATGATAATCATAATGAGTGTATTTCTGGTTGCTTTTTTTGGTGTACTGTGTAGTTTATTATTTCATTTATAAATTCTGTGAATAATTTGTATTGTGAAACTAAACTTTCTAATGATAGTTGCTCTGGTTACTAGCTGAATTTTACTGTGTTAATATGGCCCATTTTTCTATTCTTAGTGGCCTTTTTCTTGCCATATATGTATAAGTTTTCATTAACCTTGATTTCGAAATAGTTGAGAATGTTGTCTCTTAATGAGTGTATTTCTGGTTGCTTTTTTTGGTGTACTGTGTAGTTTATTATTTCATTTATAAATTCGTGAATATTTGTATTGTGAAACTAAACTTTCTAATGATAGTTGCTCCGGTTACTGGTTGAATTTTAATGTGTTAATGTGGCCCATTTTTCTGTTTTTAGTGGCCTTTTTCTTGCCGTATATGTATAAGTTTTCATTAACCTTGGTTTCATGTTTATAATAGTTGTGTATATTATCTCCTAATATGTTATTCATAATACATGGAAAAAGTAATTTTACAGGCTTTAAAGGTAATCCACATATTGCTCTTATTAATTGTTCAAATTGGCTGATGTTACAAGCATCTAAGCTCCAATGTCCAGAGTTGTGAGGGCGGGGAGCTATTTCATTAACTATAAGTTCTTGTGTATCTGTTATGAAAAATTCCACTGCTAATAAACCTACTAAATTAATAGATTCTGCAATTTGTAAAGCAATTTTTTGTGCTTGTACATTTATCTCTTGAGAGATTAGGGCTGGTACTGATGATGTGGTTAAAATACCATCAGTATGACAGTTTTCCGCAGTTGGAAAAAATTCTATAGAACCACTGATGCTTTTTGTTATTATAACAGATATTTCTTTATAAATTTTGACAAATTTTTCTAAAATATATGATTGGTCCCAATTGAGAGTTGATAAAGCACTTAAATCATCTTGTTGTTTTATTATATACTGGCCTTTTCCATCGTAGCCTAATTCTGTGGTCTTAAGTAAGGTGGGATATCCTAGTTCTATAGTATTTTTGACTAAACTGTTGTAGTTATCAATTACTCTAAAATCTGAAGTTTTGATTCCTAAATTTCTTATGTGCTGTTTTTCTCTTATTCTATTTTGGGAAATGTATAAAGCTTCTTTTCCTGGATAAACTTTGATTTTTTGTGATAATATATCTATAGTAGTAGTAGGAATGTTCTCAAATTCTAAGGTTGCAATGTCGACATTAGATGCAAACTCAAGCAATGATTCTGTATTTTGATAATTGTGTGATATAGTTGCACTGTTAGTAATGTAGACTGATGGATCATCCGGGTTATTAGTTAATAAATGTGTTTTATATCCTAAGTTTGCTGCAGCAATGGATATCATTTTTCCTAACTGTCCTCCACCTATAATCCCAATAGTTGATCCAGGGCCGATGTATGAATCGTGTAGCATAGTGATCAATTTACTGTTGTTGTATTTTCAAAGTTAATAATAATCTGCCTCAAAAAAACAAGTCAATTAAATAATAAGGTGTGTAATTTTTGTAACACTGGGAAGTATGCTCTGTATTCATTATAGTGTTAACGTTAAGTTGTGTAGAATTGAAATGGTGTATATGGTAAGTTTGTAACTATTAATGATTGTGATCAGTATTTTTGATTATTTCGAATCATAAATTTCAGGTATTGTGTGTTGATATGTTGGTGAAATTGATGTATTATTTATTATGTAGCTAAGGGTTGTTTATGACACTACAATATTATAGTATGACCAAACTTATTGAAGTTAAAGTTGTTCCAAGTTACTTAGAAGAGCAATCTGCTCCACATGAAAATTGTTATATATGGTTGTATAACATCAGAGTTAAGAATAAAAGTAATTCTACAGTCCAGCTCTTGAGGAGAAGTTGGAAAATCATTGATTCAACAGGTGTTATTAATGAAGTAACAGGTTTAGGAGTAATAGGTAAACAGCCTGTATTAAAACCTGGAGAGTTTTTTGAGTATACTAGTGGTGCATATTTAAGTACTCCATCTGGTATGATGCATGGGGAATATCAATTTATGGATGAAGATGCTGCACAGGTTTTTTATGTTAGTATACCGATGTTCTCGCTAGATAGTCCTTATGTTAATACAAAGCCACATTAATGTTTTTATAATTTTGTTTATTACTGGTGTTGTGTGTTTAGGGTGTATTGTAGTCCCTATTAAATAAAGTGCATCTGTAGTTAAAATGAATCTTTTATGATTGCTTGAGTTTAAATTTGAAGTATTACAAAAGTCTTTAAATGGGTTGTTAATGCTTTTGTCTTTTTAGTAATCTGCCTTTAAGTAACAAGCTATCAGCAGTGAGTGCATTCTTCAGTAGATATTTTGCTGAATTTTTAATAAAAATTTGTAATATATGGTTTAATATGTATTTACCTTCACTCAAACTTAAGAGTGAATAATGTATTGCAATATATTAAAAAAGACGTTTTTGGTACGTTAATTGAAAATTATAGTGTAAGATAAGTATGCTACTCATATGAGTTGTTTAGCGTAGGTTAAATAGTAGAAGGTTATATCTTGATAAGTAATATGTGTTATCCTAAACATAAATGAGAAATTGCTAAGGATACTTTAACTTAAAGATTTAATGGTATATACTAAACTTTCTATTGATATGTTTAGTTATTTAGGTAAAAAAGTAAGGAGTGTATAGTGTGGAGTTTTTAGATTCTCTTAATGCGAAGAAAAAGTTAGTCTCAGGAAAAAATTGTTATGAATACTTTAGTTTAAGAACTGCAGCTAGTAAGTTAGGGGTTGATGTTACTAAGTTGCCGTATTCGTTGAAAGTATTGTTTGAGAATTTATTACGTAATGAAGATGGTCGTAATGTTAGAGTTGAAGATATAAAGAAATTAGCACAATGTGTTAATAAGCATGTAAGCTATGAAATTAATTTTTCTCCAGCTCGGGTATTAATGCAAGATTTTACTGGAGTACCAGCAATAGTTGATTTAGCTGCAATGCGTGATTATGTAAGAGAAAATGGTAGTGATCCTAGCATAATTAATCCCAAAGTACCAGTTGATTTAGTTATTGATCATTCAATACAAGTTGATTTTTATGGAAAAGAGGATGCATTTAATAAAAATGTATCTATGGAAATACAAAGAAATTTAGAAAGATATAGGTTTTTAAAATGGGGACAGAATGCTTTCAAAAATTTTCGTGTTGTGCCTCCTGGAGCTGGTATATGTCATCAAGTAAATTTAGAACATATTGCTAAAGTTGTATGGGATAAGGAAAATTTAGTATATCCAGACACTTTAGTAGGTACTGATAGCCATACTACTATGATTAATGGATTATCTGTCTTAGGATGGGGAGTAGGTGGTATAGAAGCTGAAGCAGTAATGTTAGGTCAGCCCATTACTATGCTGATTCCTAAAGTTATAGGATTTAAATTGACAGGAAAATTGTCTGAAGGTGTTACTGCAACAGATATGGTATTGACTATTACTAATATCTTGAGAAGTAAAGGGGTTGTAGGAAAGTTTGTTGAATTTTATGGAGATGGGTTAAGTGGGTTATCCATTGCTGATAGAGCTACTATTGCTAATATGTCTCCTGAGTATGGTGCGACGTGTGGTTTTTTCCCGATAGATAATAAAACTTTAGAATATTTGGAAATGACAGGACGTGATTTATCACTGATAGATTTAGTAGAATCCTATGCTAAGGAGCAGTGTTTGTGGTATACCAAAGAAGAGCCACGTTATGATGATAAGATAGAGTTTAATCTGGAAACAGTACAGCCTGTACTTGCTGGTCCAAAAAGACCTCAAGATAAAATTTTTCTTTCTGAAGTAAAAGCAACGTTACAGAACCTATTGCCAAATTCAAGATCAACAGTTAATTTAGCAGAAAGTTCTTTACAGGATGGTGATGTTGTTATTGCTGCAATAACTAGTTGTACTAATACATCAAACCCTAGTGTTATGATTGCTGCAGGACTTGTTGCGCGCAAAGCAAATATGTTAAATTTAAAATCTAAGCCATGGGTAAAAACTTCATTAGCTCCAGGTTCACAGGTTGTTACGGAATATTTGGTTAAGTCGGGATTACAAAAAGATTTAAATGCATTAGGATTCAATTTGGTTGGTTATGGATGTACTACTTGTATAGGAAATTCTGGTCCTCTAAGTTCAGATATTGAGAAAAATATAAAAGAAAATAATTTGGTAGTTGCATCTGTACTATCTGGTAATCGTAACTTTGAAGGGAGAATACATCCTTGTGTAAAAGCTAATTTTTTAGCTTCTCCTCCTCTTGTTGTAGCTTATGCTTTAGCTGGAACTGTTAATATTAATATTCATTTGGATCCAATAGCTGTGGATGATGATGGCAAAGATATCTATTTGCATGATATATGGCCTTCTAATGATGAGATAAATGAAGTTATTTGTAAGACTATTAATAAACAAATGTTTGTTGATAAATATAAGAATATTTTTGATGGAGGGAAATATTGGGAAGATTTAAAATGTATTGATAGTGATATCTATGCATGGGATATAGATAGTACTTATATACAGAGCCCTACTTATTTTAAAAATTTATCTCCTAATATGGATATCAATAATAATCTTAATATTAATAACGCGAGAATTTTGGCTTTACTAGGTGATAGTGTCACTACTGATCATATTTCTCCAGCTGGTAACATTGCTGAAAATAGTCCAGCAGGTAAGTTTTTAATGCAGAATAATGTTGTAGTATCAGACTTTAATTCATATGGCTCACGTAGAGGAAATCATCACGTAATGACGCGTGGTACCTTTGCTAATATTCGTGTACGTAATGAGATGGTAAGTTGTGAAGGTGGTTTTACTAAATATGTGCCTACAGGTGAAGAAATGTCGATATTTGATGCATCACAACTTTATCAACAAAATAACATACCATTGGTTGTTATTGCTGGAAAAGAATATGGTAGTGGTTCAAGTAGGGATTGGGCAGCTAAAGGTACTTTCTTTTTGAATATTAAGGCTATTATAGCTGAAAGTTTTGAACGTATACATAGATCTAATCTTATTGGTATGGGTATATTACCATTAATCTTTGAAGAGGGAGATACAAGGAAAACTTTAAATCTTGTAGGTGATGAAGAAATTAGTATTGTTGGTGAGATTGGTATAAATCAGGAAGTAGAATGTATTATTATTAGAAAAGAAACTCGTAGAAGTATAAGATTAATTTGTAATCTCAATACTGCTATTGAAGTTGACTATTTTAAAAGTGGTGGTGTTTTACAGTATGTACTAATGAAGATGATGTCCAGCTAAACTTTTATAATATATGTTATTGTAGTAAACACCATAAACTTAATAGTGCTGATCTATACACTATATAATGCAAAAAAAATAAAGTAATATGTTTTACCTGCTACTGAACGGTGCAAAGTGCTATTATGTGATGACATTTGTTGGTGAGATTGGTATGAATCAGGAAGTAGAATGTATTATTGTTAGAAAAGAAACTCGTAGAAGTATAAGATTAATTTGTAATCTCAATGCTATTAAAGTTGGCTATTTTAAAAGTGGTGGTGTTTTACAGTATTGAACTAGGATGTTGTTGATAAATACTACAACAAGTCACGATATGGGTCTAAAAATATTAGAAGAATAGAAGTATAATATGCTATGTATTGATGTACTTCTTATATAGTAAAAAAATGTAAGCTTTGAATTATTGGACATGTAGAAGTATGCAAGTACTACATATAATATATGTTAGTTAGTATACTGGAGCATAATACTGTAACTATCCAATGCGGATACGTAAGTTCTGTAGAATGTGCTGAAATAAAGATACAAGTTATAAAATTCCATTAGTGTTGCTGATATAGTTTTTGTTTATTTTGTGAAAAAGTGTATTATAAGCCAATATTACAAGTGGATTTTATATACCTTGTAACAAGATCAAATATATACAGTTTGTCAAAACTATTGAGGTGCATATTATTCTCAAGCATTTTTAATATAGCAAATATATTTTTGTCAAAAAGCTGGGGTATACCATGTTTTTTATGTTGCCTTCATCATTGATAATATCTTTACGTAGAGGAAGAGCATAAAAGATACATGCTGATATAGTTTTTGTTTATTTTGTAAGAGGTATATTATAAGCCAGTATTGCACAAGTGGAGTTTATATACCTTGCAATATAAGATCAAGTGTGTACAGTTTGTCAAAACTATGAGGTGCATATTATTCTCAAGCATTTTTAATATAGCAAATATATTTTTGTCAAAAAGCTGGGGTATACTATGCTTTTTATGTTGTCATTCATCATTGATAATATCTTTACGTAAAGGAAGAGCATAATTTACACTACCATGACCCATTGGAGTAACATCTTGAGTATCACTTCTGGGTATTGTATCCAATTTAATACTTGTTCTAATTCTTTGAGATGGTAATCAATTTCTTCATCTTGTATGTTTCTACTATAGCCATTAGAATAACATCTTGAGTATCACTTCTGGTATTGTTTGTATCCAATTTAATACTTGTTCTAATTCTTTAAGGTGGTAATCAATTTCTTCATCGGTATGTTTCTACCAATAGCCATAGTGTTTTGAGTGTTGACTTATGATGTTCTGTGTTGCTCTAATTCTTTGTGTGTATGTTTTTATTATTCTATTACTTTTGGTACAACAAAGAAATCATGTTCTTGTTTAGGAGATTGCGATAATACTGTGTCTTTTATATTGCCATCATTGATAATATCTTTACGTAAAGGAAGAGCATAATTTACACCACCATGACCCATTGGAGTAACATCTTGAGTATCAACTTCTGATATTGTTTGTATCCAATTTAACACTTGTTCTAATTCTTTAAGGTGGTAATCAATTTCTTCATCATTGAGCTTTATTCTAGTTAACTTTGCAGCTTGCAATATGTCATTTTTAGTTAATGACTTGCTTGTTTTTGAATGTGTACTATTTTCAAATTTATCTTCTATCAATTTATTCCTAAACTTATACTAAATTATACAGTATATAGTTGCTTAAAAATTTATCAATGGATAAAATTCGGATTTTTGATGTGTTGAAGAAACCATTATGTATTGTGTCTGTTATTATTAAATTATCAAGTTTTGAATTCGTAACTTTTTCTACTGCATTGCCAGATAATATTCCATGTGTAACATATGCACTAACTTGTAAAGCTCCCCTGTCTTTTAAAGCTGATGCCGCATTGCATAATGTTCCAGCTGAATCTACAATATCATCTACTATTATACAATCTTTGTTTTCTACATTACCAGTTATGTTCATTACTTCAGATACACCAGGTTTTGCTCTGTATTTATCTATTACTGCTACTTGAATTTCGTTGTGTAATTTGCACTGTTTTGATAATACGTTTGCAAAAGTTCGAGTTCTGTTTAATGCTCCATAGTCAGGAGATACAACAACTAAGTTGTTAGTATTATGTTTTTCTATAATATCTCCTATGAAAACAGTGTGGGAACTTAAATTAGTAGTTGCTATGTCAAAGAAACCAGATAATTGATTTGAATGTAGATCAATGAATATAATGTTGTTAATGTTTGCTGTTCTTAATATGTTAATGATAACTTTTGCACTTAATGCAGAGACCATTAGGCTGTTGTCATCTAAGTTTCTATACATTACTCTGTCTTGTCTAGTGTAACAAAGATAAGGTATTATCATGGTTATTTTTCTAGGATGCAATGTTCTATTAATTGCATCCGTTAACAAGAGTAATTCTAGTAAATTATCATGTGCTGGGGAACAAAGTGAATTTATAATTATGACGTGTTTATTTTTGTCATCTTGGTTTTCTTGAATTTCTACGTTTAATTCTTGATCAGAAAAACGAGAAATACAAGAGTTAACTAACTTTATACTTGTAATGTTTGATATGCACTTTGCTAAGTTAATACTAGATGTACCAGAAGATATTAACATCGAAAAAATCTATATGTAAAATGGATGTCCTGATAATACGTAATGGTTTACTAAAAGTAAATAGGTATTTTTTAATAATATGTGTTATCATAGGGTAATCTTTTTTAAGGATAATAGTGGTAAACAAACAAGAAGTATTAGATGCATTATTGACAGTTATTGATCATAAGAGCAATAAAAATATTGTTGAATTGGGATTAGTAACGTCTGTATTAGTGAATGATGGTGTTGTTTATTGTATATTAAATTTGTCAGATGCGTATCAGATAGAACAAAAAAATATCATTGAAAAAAAATGTAGAGATGTGATTAGTACTATACCTAATCTTAAAGAAGTAAAGATTGTTTTTACTGCTGCACATGATACTGTTAATAAGCACAATAAAAGCATATCTACAAATAAGATATCGATTCCAGGTGTGAAAAATATAATACTTATATCTTCAGGTAAAGGTGGTGTAGGAAAATCTACCATGGCAATGAATATAGTGTTATCCTTGTTGCGTAAAGGGTATAAGTCAGCATTAGCTGATCTCGATATTTATGGACCATCTATACCTCATATGTTAGGAGTTAAAGATGTTACTAATCCTGAAGTAGACCATAGTAATAAAATGATTCCAATTACTAAGTATGGTATTAAAAGTATGTCAATTGGATATTTAATTAATAAAGATAATGCTGCTATTTGGCGTGGTCCTATGGTAACAAAAGCAATATATAGTTTAATGATGAATACAGTGTGGGGAGAAATAGATTATTTAATAATAGATACACCTCCTGGTACAGGTGATGTACACCTTAGTCTTGTTGAAAGATTTAAAATTACTGGTGTTGTTGTCGTTTCTACTCCTCAAGATTTAGCTATTATTGATGCAGTAAAGATATGTGATATGATGAAGAAAATGAATGTTCATATTATTGGTATAGTCGAGAATATGAGTTATTTCATTAATTTTGATTCTGGTTGTAGGACTTACATTTTTGGTAAACAAGGTGTACATAAAATGGCAAATAGGTTAAACATAAGTTTTCTTGGGGAAGTGGCATTGTATCCTCAAATATGTAATGTAGCAGAGCTGGGAAACCCATTAGTATTAGATCATGAAATATGTAAAATTTATGATAATATTACAGATAATATATTATGCTGTTTGAAAAAATATATTAAATAATTATGATATTATTTCTATCATAGTGTTTTTATACGTATACATCTGTTTCAAATAAAATACTATTACTTGTATAATTTAAATTCTTTGCTGTAAAAATATACCTATAATTGTTATTTTTCATATAGTTCTTAAGCATCTTTATGCTGTTGAAAAATGGATATTGAAGTAAGGCAATGCTTATTGTATATGTTTTATTGCTTCCTTGATGCAGTTTTTAGATAAGTTATGCGGAGTTGTTTTTAATATTTATGTTTTTAGAATGTGAAATATGAATAACTCAAAAAGTTTGTATTTCAGAAAAGTAATAGAATATGTGTACTAAGTTAATAAATCCTACAGTTAGCTTTGGTTTGATTTCTTTATGATGTGTTTTATTTCTTTTTCAACAATCTCCTTTACTAACTTCTGTAAATTGTTATTAAGCCATGTTGATAATTCTGGTTTTAGCATGTTTATCACTAGTTCTTCAACAGTAGGACTTTTCTCACTTGAAATATTAGGGGGTTTAGTATAGTGGTGTATTTGTGTGATTAGCTTTTTTATTTCTTCACTGCTTGCAACTATACTTTCAGGTGATACTAAATTTTCAGTGATAAAACTATTTTGCTGATGAATACCTTTTATTTCTGATGTGTTATCAATTTTAGATACTTCTTCTGAAAGAGTATGTGTTGTTGTTAGCCTTCTTTCTTGAGATGATAGCCGTTGAGTTGATTGTTCAATTGAGATGAACTGATTTACGTTAGATAATTGTTCAGGGTAAATTTTCTCTTTTGTGACAGATACTTGTATATCTGGTTTATTTTGATATGTTGTTGTAGGTAAGTCTGTTATTGCTTGAAATGTATGATTTATTTCATTTAATGTATTGTGTACATGTTGTATGTTGTGTAGCTCTACAGAATTTTCTGGATTTTCTAAATTAAGTACTTCGTTGTCAGCGTCATTGTCAGTATCATGTTGTGCAGTTACAGGATCTGTATTATCGCTGCTAGACATGGCTTTTCTAATATTTGCAATTGTTTCTTTAATAGATTGAAAATTGTTAGTATTACTCATAAATTTCTATGTTAAATATAATTAATGTTTAGTTGTCCTATTAATGCAAGTAGGTTGTATATACTTATCACGACATTACTTTGTACATTAACAAGATTGACTTTTGCTTTTAGCAATTCTTGCTCTGCATCTAATACATCTAGAACTGTTCTTAAATTTAACTCTGCTTCCTGTTTTATTCCGAATAATGCTACTTCTGAATATCTCACAGAATCTTGAGCTGCTTGTAGCATGGAATTTGTAGTGAAAATATTTTCCCAATTTGAAATAACAGACTCTTTAATCGTGTTTAACACTTCATAATGTGAATACATCTTGTGTTGTGCTGCAAGTTTTGATTGTGCAATTGCAGCGATGTTTAATCCTTGTTGGAATATAGGTAATGACATTTTTATTTCAAATAGATTGTCAATTTTTTTAGGATTTGTGTTAGGAATATTAGAGTAAGTATAAGAATTTATTGATGATATGCTAATAGAAGGAAGTAAATGTGCAATTGCCATTAAGATACCCTGCTTAGCTGCTTTATATCCGTTGTGAGATGCTTGTAGAGAAAGGTTATTTTTTTGAGCTATTTCTAAAGCTTCTTCTACAGATGATGGTATTGCTGGTATAGCAGGATTTTGTAAATCTGTTGGTATTTCTCCTGTTATGTGAATGTAGTTAGCTTCTGCAACTTTCATTTCTCCGTGAGCTTTGATTAATTCTGATGTAGCTGATGATAACCTAGCAGTAGCTAGTGAGACATCTGTTTTAGTAACTTCTCCTAAAGAAAAACGTTTTTGTGTGGCTGTTAAATGTTCTGCTAATACTTTTTTAGTATGCTGTGTTAACTTATATACCTCAGCTGTTGTTAAAACCTTCATGTAAGCTTTTACTGTATTAAGTATAACATTTTGTTTCTCTAGTGAAAAATCAATATCTTCTATATTTGTTAAGTATTTTGATTGTTGAAAAGCAGCGGCATCAGCTCCTCCATTGAATAGCTGTTGAGTAACTATGAGGCTCATAGTTCTATTACTATTGTTGGTTAGAGATAATTCTGGCTGATGTACCTGCACGGAGTATGCAATTGATGGTAAAAACTTTGATATGCTATTCAATTTAATTTTTTGTTTATTCCCTAAGGAATGATAGAATTTTGCTTTTATGTTGGGGTTATTTGATAATGCAGCCTGTAAAGCTTCATCTAAGTTAGTACAATAACTGTTATTAGGTATAATTGACATAGATATCAATATCAATGTATAACAAACCTTACGTATATTAAATTTGCTTATCATTAAATGTTACCAACTAGTAATACTAGCAATGATTAAACTGTAATTAATTTTGATTAGCAAGAATTAAGTGTGAAGTTTGATTAATTCAATTCTATGTTATTACTTAAGCATAGGTTATAAGTTTCGGAGTTTTATTGCAATAAACTGTAGAAATGGAATATAAATGGGTAGTTGATTTCAAATGAGTTGTATTATAAATATAAGTTTTAAGGTCTTTTATGTGTTGGGTTTATAAGGATATGTATTTAAAATGTTATTACGTCTTATATAAGTTGTAATGCGTAAGGTATATGAGTAGTACAAATTTTTCCTAAGGACTGTAAAATAAAAGAGATCTTTGTTACTTGTTAATTATCTATAATCAGCAATTTGAATATAGCATACTTTTGCATTTTATTTTATTACTGTTGGAATATCAAAGTTATGTTATATAGGACTCACATGAAGAGTAAATAAAATTAGTTTTTATTGACAAAAATTGATTGTATGATTACTATGAAAATTTATTAACGATAGATGCAAATGGAGACTTTTTCTTTAAAAGCAAGTCAGATAAAGAAGCGTTGGGTTGTAATAGATGCAGATGGAGTAGTAGTTGGTAGGCTTGCTGCTTTTGTTGCTAATATATTACGTGGTAAGGATAAGCCTGAGTATACGCCTCATATGGATTGCGGAGATAATGTTATTATAATTAATGCAGAAAAGGTTCACTTTACTGGTAGTAAATTGAAAAATAAAGTGTATTATAGGCACACTGGGTATCCTGGTGGACTAAAAAGCTGTACGCCAGCTGATTTGTTTTTAAATAAACATCCAGAACGTATAATTAATATGGCAGTACGTCGTATGTTGAGTACTGGCCCGATGGCGCGTCGTCGTTTAAAGAATTTATATGTATATTCAGGTCCAGAACATAAGCATAATGCACAACAACCTGTAAAGTTAGATTTTTTATCAATAAATGCTAAGAATAATAAGAGGAGATAATGGAGAAAAGTCCTGATATGTTATCTGATCATCAACAAGATGATCACATCAAAGCTGTAAAAGTAGATGCTCGTGGCCGTGCTTATGGAACAGGTAGAAGAAAGGAAGCTGTTGCACGGGTATGGTTAACAGTAGGTAAGGGGAATGTTACTGTTAATGGTTTAGATATTTTTAACTATTTTAAGAAAAATACCTTGTGTAGAAAGGTTTATAATCCATTTATTGTTACATCAACTTCTGGGTGTTATAACGTTGTTGCTACTGTGAGTGGTGGTGGGATTTCAGGTCAGGCAGGTGCTGTTGCTCACGGAATTAGTAAGGCACTGAAAGATATTAATCCTAGTCTTCATCCTATTTTAAGAAGTGGTGGGTTCTTGACTAGAGATTCGCGTGTTGTTGAACGTAAAAAGTATGGTCAACATAAGGCTAGAAAAAGTTGTCAATTCTCTAAAAGATAACCTATTAAATGAGTTATCAAGTATCAGTTGCTGTAGTTGGGGCTACAGGTTATGTAGGGGTAGAGTTAGTACGTTTGTTATTATCTCATCCTATGGTTAAGATAAAGTATTTATGTGCAACTCAATCTAGTGGAAAGTTACTTTCTTCTAATTATTTCCACATTTCGCAGGATGATATATCCGTTAATATTTCGTCTTTTGATGATATTGACTTATCTAAAGTAGATGTGGTTTTTTTGTGCTTACCTCATGGTACATCAAGTGAAGTTGTAAGAAAAATTCATGATGTAGTAAGAATTATAGATTTATCAGCTGATTTTAGAATTAAGGATGCTGAAGTATATAAACAATGGTATGGCTCACATTGTTGTCCAGATCTTGTAAGAGATTTTGTATACGGGTTAACGGAGATATATTGGGAAGATATTCAAAGGTCAAGGTTTATAGCTTGTCCAGGATGTTATCCTACCTCTGTGCTAATACCATTATTTCCATTGTTAAGACTTTGTTTAATAAAAAGTCAGGGTATAATAGTTGATGCTAAATCAGGTGTGAGTGGTGCTGGTAGGTCTGTAAAGCAGGATAAGTTGTTCTGTGAAGTTTATGATGTTATTAAATCGTATAAAATTTCAGACCATAGACATATTCCTGAAATAGAGCAAGAGCTTTGTTTTGCTGCCTGTAGAGAAGACATTAATTTACAATTTGTGCCTAATTTAATTCCTGTCAAAAGAGGTATGATGTCTAGTATATACCTTGAGTTAGAAGAAGGCGTATCGCTTACTGATGTCCGTGAAGCATTGTTGCTTTTTTACAAAGATTCATCTTTTGTTTTTATTGATGAAGAGAAAGCTATGACAACTAGGTCTGTTGTGGGTACGAATTATTGTTATTTAGGTGTTTTTCCTGGAAGGGTACCTAACACGATTATTATCATGTCTGTTATAGATAATTTATTAAAAGGTGCAGCTGGTCAAGCAGTGCAAAATTTTAATGTTATGATGTCTTATGATGAGAAAATTGCTTTGTCAAATATTCCTTATTTTTAAATATTTACTTTAAAGTATATAAATTTAAGATCTGTTTTTTAGACAGATAGTCTGTGTGATTGATAGAAGTATAGAGTTTGATTTATTTTGATGTATTGGTCATCAGGTTGATTACTTTAGGTACTTCATTATCTGCATAGATATGTAAGTTTGTGATGTATTTTTATAGATAATTTGCTGTGGTAATTGAGTAGCATAAGATTTGATTATTGTGATATATTCTTAGGAAAACTGCTTTATCAGTACTGTTTTCTTTTAATGTATCAGTATGTGGTATGTTTTTGTAAGTAATTATGGGGTTGGTTAGGCAGTATGGGATTTTTGTGTACAAGTAACAGATTACTTTGTGAATGTTATATTTTGCAATAGGTACTTCATTGTCTACATAGATATGTAAGTTTGTTATGTGTTTTTATAGATAATTTACTATGGTAATTAAGTGGCATAAGATTTAATTATTGTGATATATTCTTAAGAAAACTGTTTTATCAGTACTGTCTTCTTTTAATGTATCAGTATGTGGTATGTTTTTGTAAGTAATTATGGGGTTGGTTAGGCAGTATGGGATTTTTGTGTACAAGTAACAGATTACTTTGTGAATGTTATATTTTGCAATAGGTACTTCATTGTCTACATAGATATGTAAGTTTGTTATGTGTTTTTATAGATAATTTACTATGGTAATTAAGTGGCATAAGATTTAATTATTGTGATATATTCTTAAGAAAACTGTTTTATCAGTATTGTCTTCTTTTAATGTATCAGTATGTGGTATGTTTTTGTAAGTAATTATGTGGGTTGGTTAAGCAATATAGCATTTTTTGTATTACTTGATTAATGTTATATTTTGCAATAATACAGTGTAGGTGATAAAAATATTATTATGTCAATGTAATTGTATATAGAGCTTTATTATATTGTTAAAAATCTTTATATTATGAGTATTTCCTGTTTAAGAAAAGCATTGACTAGAATATAAAGGATATTAGTATATAAGCTGATGGTCATTTATTGATCTATTCAAAATTTTTTTTATTTGTTTGTGATATCAAGAGATTAATTATGAATTTAGACAATGTGACTGGTGGTGATAATGTTCCTAAAGAAATCAATGTTATTATTGAAATTAGTCAGAATTCCTGTCCGGTAAAGTATGAGTTTGATAAAGAGAAAAATTTATTTTGTGTAGATAGGTTTTTACCTACATCTATGTATTATCCATGTAATTATGGTTTTATTCCACATACTTGTGCTGGAGATGGTGATCCTGTTGATGTTTTGGTTGCATCTAGATTTCCTGTAATGTCTGGGGCGGTAATCCGCGCAAGGCCAGTAGGTGTTTTAGTTATGCATGATGAAAGTGGAGAAGATGTAAAAATATTAGCTGTTCCTACACATAAAGTAGACCAATACTATAATAATATAAAAGATTATTCCGATTTTCCTGTATCTTTTTTAAATTCAATATCCCATTTTTTTACTTTTTATAAAAAATTGGAGGAAGATAAATTTGTATCTGTGGAAGGTTGGAAAGATGTTACGGTTGCAGAAAAATTGATATTAAGTGCTTTAATTAAATAAATGTTGTAGTGTTAGGTTGTAATAGTGCTACAGTGCTTATATTTATAAGAAATTGATAATCTGGGAAGTACTACTGTAAGCGATTTTTATTGTTGTAGTTGATTTATTAAATGACTATAAGGTTTTGTAGTTAAGCGTTTTATTTAATTGGTGTAGTAATGGTTTTTATATTGGGGTGTTATCCTGCAAAGATGGATTGCTAAAATAGAAGACTTTATAAAAAATATGGATCACCTATAAATAATGCTTGGGGGTTCTATTTTTTAGCAATGGTGAAGATTATTAGGTTGCTATTGCTACTTGGTTAGTATTTTTAGTTAATTATCAAATTGCATGTAGATTTTAATAGAATGCAAGCTCTGCTATGTATAACTTTATGGAAAAGTTATTTTTATAAGTTAGCACTGATTTTGTGTAAATTTTATAATTACTCACTAGTAATTTTATGATTTGGTATTCTCTATTAATGAATAATTCAATTATTACTTGAGTTTATGTACTTTAAATTGTACAAAAATGTAATAAATATTAACTGTAAGGTGAATTTATGAAAACAAGTAGTGATAATAGTATGATAGTTACTAGAATGAGATACCAAATGGATAAGATGGGAATAAATGCGCGTGAATTAGCGCATAAAGCTGATGTTGGTAAGTCTTTTGTATATGATATATTAAGTGGTAAATCAACGAATCCTACATCTAAAAAATTAATGGCAATAGCGAAGGTATTAAACGTTTCATTATCATATTTTATTAGTGATGATAATTATACTTATGGACAGAATAATGTTAATATAATGCCTGTATATGATTTAGAATTGGAAAATGGTAAAGTTGCATCCTCAGGTGATGTTAATTTGTATCTCTCTTCAAACATTAATTTAACTTCTAATATGAAGAATTTACGTGTATATTACGTAAAGGGAGATAGTATGATCCCAACATTAATGAATCAAGATGTAGTTCTAGTGGATATAGGAGATAAAATTCCTCATCCTGCTGGATTATTTGTTATAGTTGATTCAGTAGGTGTATCAATTAGGAGATTAGAGTATTTAAAAGATAATCAGAAGATAAAGTTACATGTAGTTTCTGATAATAAAAAATATTCTTCTTATGAGTGTCATTTAGAAGATATGGAAATATTAGGGAGAATAATTTGGTATGCAAGATCTTTATGAGTAAAATAGATATCAAATTTTGAAATTTTTATATTAGTGTGAATGCTTTTATTAATGTATAGTAGTACGTGTGTTAACCATTTTTATTATTAATAAAGTATTAACTTGTGCTTATATATAATCAGTGAAGTATTTTACTAATTAAGGAAAAATAGGTGTGTTTACTATAATGTCTCTAATAGTCTTTGGGGTAATATTGTGTTATATATGCAACACAAGGAAAGTATATTACATGTAATTTACTATTATACTTGAATAGCATAGTAACACTATGTATTAACTTTTGATGAAATGTTTAGTTGTTATAGGGTGATTATGTCTTTAGATTAGTGCTAAGTGCTTTATGTGTTAAGTTTGTTAATTATTGGGTTTTTAGAGGTATTTTATGCGTATATTATTAATAGAAGATGATATTGCATGTGCAAAGGCAGTAGAAGCTTCTTTATCTTCAGAAGGGCATTTTTGTGAGACTATGACTTCTGCGCAGGATTGTTATGGTAGTATCATTCCGAAGAATGATGACTATGATGTAGTGATATTAGATATACATTTTCCTGGAAAAATAGATGGATATGATATTTTAGTGAAACTGCGAGAGTCTGGTATCAAAGTTCCAGTTCTTATATTATCATGTATTTCATCAGTATCACATAAAGTAAAAGGTTTATATTATGGTGCAGATGATTATGTGACTAAACCTTTTCATAAAAGTGAATTACTTGCGAGAATAAAAGCTATTGTGCGCCGTACTAGGGGACATCCTGAATCAATAGTACGTGTTGGAAATATTGCAATCAATCTTGATCATAAGTGTGTTGAATGTAATGGTGAAATAGTGCATTTAACTAAAAAGGAGTATGGGATGATAGAGTTGTTATCATCTAGGTTAGGTACTGTTCTTACAAAAGAAATGTTTTTATCTCACCTATATAGGGAGTTAGATGAACCTTCTGATGATAAAATTATAGATGTGTTTATGTGTAAGCTTCGTAAGAAACTTAAAGTCGCTAATAATGGGAAAAACTACATAGAAACTGTTTGGGGACGTGGTTATGTATTAAAAGAGTGTGTTGACGAAGATGAAAGTGATGATAGAGGAGGATATAGATGGGATCATGGTGGTGCCAATGTTGACTCAATTTATGGTCAAGAGGAAGATAAAAAGTATGTTGAGGAAGCATAATATAGTTGAGAGGCATTTTACTACATGATACAATGAACAAAGGTATTATATATACTTTGTAGGTGGAGGAAATTTACGTGCCTGTATTTGTACATGATTGTGATTTGCCTAATGGGTTAAAATTTGAAAATACTGTTGCTGTTGATACTGAAACTATGGGTTTAGTGTGTAGGCGGGATAAGTTGTGTGTAGTTCAGTTATGTGATAGTAATGGTGAGACACATTTAGTAAAGTTTTTAGGTAGTTATCAAGCACCTAATTTAGTAAGTGTTCTTTCAGATTCAAGTATAACAAAAATCTTTCATTTTGCTCGCTTTGATATTGCTGTAATACGTTATTATCTTGGTGTATGGGCTACACCGTGTTATTGTACTAAAATAGCTTCAAAGTTAGTAAGAACGTATACAGATCATCACGGGTTAAAAGAGCTATGTTATGAATTATTAAATGTCAAACTTAATAAAATGCAGCAGTCATCTGATTGGGGAAAGGAAACTTTAACGTCTGAACAATTAAATTATGCAGCATCAGATGTTATATATTTACATGCATTAAAGAACAAATTGGATGCTATGTTGCAGCGTGAGAATAAACAGGAGTTAGCAGCTTCTTGTTTTGGATTTCTTCCAACAAGGGCTCAGCTTGATCTATTAGGTTGGGATGGTGTTGATATATTTAGTCATGCATCATAGTACTAAGTAATTTTTTACGATAGAATTGTATAGCTATGTGTTATGCATTATTTATTATCTTAAAGTTATTATGTTATAGAAATGAATAGAAGTTTATGATGTTCAATTTGTGTGCGGTAACAAGAACTTGCTTTAATCTATTTAGGTAATGTTATGTATTTTACTGTATATTATAGTGCCAGTAGTTTCATGGGTTTATAACATTGAGTGTATTGTAGTATATAGAGGGTAGTAGGTTTAGTTTTTGTTTAACAGATTGGTCAATTATCGTAGTAGTGTTAATGTCGTTTAGTCATATTTATAATATGTAATCTGACGCAAAAGTACTATCTATTACCTTAGATATTAAAATATATTCTTTATATTCAAAACAAATCTTCCTATCTGATAAACTAATTGATATTAAATCATTACCACTACCATGACTTACTATCTTCAGAATTTCATTAACTGTTTTTTTGGGAACTATAATACCAAAATTTGACAATACATTCTGAGATTGACTCAACTTAGTTAACGACAACCTATGTCCATCTGTAGCAGCACAACATAAGATATTATTGGACGTATGAACATATAATCCATTCAAATTAAATCTACTCTCTTCTATGGAAATTGCAAATTTAGTTTTACCAAACAAACTAACCAATTCAGAGACTTGCAAAGTAAATTTGTTTTGTAATTCATTATTTTCAATAATAGGAAACTTCTCTATATCAACTACAGGAAGAAAAAACTCCGTACGACCACATTTTATAGTTAATCTTCCATCTTCACCAATAAAAAATTTGATTTCAATATCATTAGGCAACTTTTTTACAATATCATAAAGAAGTTGAGCAGACACTACTACAACTCCATTAACGTTTACATGGGCAGTAATAGATGCAATTATTGAAATATCAAGATCTGTAGATGTTAACTTAGCGATTAAAAGAGTTGAGAGTTGTTATATTAAACACATTGTGAAATAAATAGGCGATGATGGTCTTTTAAATTGCTATAACAAGTAGTTAAAAGTCTATTTATCAGGATAATATTGTTATAGTGCATCAATAGTATAGAAGAAGAGTTTGAAAAATTTATAATACTGAGTATTGTTTACTTGATTCTATTTTGTATTGAAAATTTGTAGCATATAGTTAAATAGAGTATTTTAAGTGTATTTTGGGAGAACTTAATTTGTGCTAGAGTGATATTGGATGTGTGATTATATCATAGTATAGAGCAAAGTGATCCATACCTTGACTTGTTTAAGTTTAATTTGTATAACATCACAATGGGGTAGGTTTATATAGAAATATATGAGTGATGGTATTAAGTTGAACTTTTTTGTTAGCAAAGATAAATTACTGCAAGCTTTGTCTTACATTAATAGTATTGTAGAAAAACGTCATAGTATTGTTGTATTGTCGTGTGTAAGAATAGAAGCAAGGGATCAAGAAATTAAGTTAACATCTACAGATCTTGATATTTCAATAATTGCATCTATTACTGCCCATGTAAACGTTAATGGAGTTGTAGTAGTGTCTGCTCAACTTCTTTATGATATTGTAAAAAAGTTGCCTAATGATATTGAAATCAAATTTTTTATTGGTGAAGATGGAAGATTAACTATAAAATGTGGTCGTACGGAGTTTTTTCTTCCTGTAGTTGATATAGAGAAGTTTCCTATTATTGAAAATAATGAATTACAAAACAAATTTACTTTGCAAGTCTCTGAATTGGTTAGTTTGTTTGGTAAAACTAAATTTGCAATTTCCATAGAAGAGAGTAGATTTAATTTGAATGGATTATATGTTCATACGTCCAATAATATCTTATGTTGTGCTGCTACAGATGGACATAGGTTGTCGTTAACTAAGTTGAGTCAATCTCAGAATGTATTGTCAAATTTTGGTATTATAGTTCCCAAAAAAACAGTTAATGAAATTTTGAAGATAGTAAGTCATGGTAGTGGTAATGATTTAATATCAATTAGTTTATCAGATAGGAAGATTTGTTTTGAGTATAAAGAATATATTTTAATATCTAAAGTAATAGATGGTACTTTTCCGGATTATAATTCTATTATTCCTAGATCTCATGATAAGAATGTATTAATTGAATCTGAAACGTTATCTAATGCGATAGATAGAGTATCTGTAGTAGTCTTTGATAAAGTAAAAGTGATAAAATTAAGGTTTGTGAGTAATAAACTTATATTAAGTGCTGCTTCTTCAGATCAAGGTGATGCTAGAGAGGAATTAGAAGTAGATTATTCTGGAGAAGACATGACTATTGGTTTAAATGCCAGATATTTAATGGAAGCTTTGTATTGTATAAAAGGAAAATGTCTTTTATCGTTTTATGATGCTGGTACATCTGTTTTAATACAGGAAGAAGAAAATATAGATGATTTCACTTACATTATTATGCCTATGAGAATATAGAATTTGTTATATTAAATTCTGTTAGTAGTTTTATATTATCTAAAATTGGCTGTTTGTTAAAAAAGGTGTCCTTAAAATTAATAAGGAAATATAAACACTCTTTTTCTCGAATGAAGATTTAGTTATGTATTAATTATTAGAAGCTGCAACTGATGCTTCTGCAGTTGAAGTAGGCTTGTTATTTTTATTCAACACTTCAGATACTGAAGACTTTAATACTTTAACTTCAACTCCTTCTGATATTTCAACAATAAAGTGCCCATTTGTTGTATCGACTTTCGTAACTGATCCCAGTATACTGCCAGAAATGACAACTTTATCACCTTTTTTTATATTATCTAGCAGTTTATTATGCTCTTTAATCTTTTTTTGTTGAGGTCTAATTATAAAAAAATAGAAGACACAAAAAATTAATACTAAGGGAATTAAACCTGCAATTGAACTACCTATTCCCGAAGCAGGTGCTGTTGTTGCTGCTGCTGCAAAGACTTCAGAGATAAGTGACATTTTTAATACCAAAGAGTAGGTTAATAAAATCAATGTATCAAGAATAGTGTTGGTTGTCAATATCAATTTGGCTTAAAATCTAATATATAGGAAATTAGCTAGAATATCATAAGCGTTATTAGAAAGTGGAATGTCCTGTATAGAAATTGTCTATTTATTTTGAAAAATAATCTGCTGTTGGTGATTACGAATATACAAAGTAACCATGAGTTTAAGTTATGGGTATAATAGAAGTATACATATTTTAGTGATAGATCAAACTTTACTTCCTATGTTAAAAGTTATCGATTGGTAATTGCTTGTAATATGGAGATTGGATGTGATTATATGCGATGTAACAAATGAGGGTTACAAAAGTGTGACATGTAGTTTGTGCTATTATATTTTAAAAAGAACACCTGGTAATATTAGTAATTTCAAATAAGCAATATCAGTATAATGTTAAAATATACAAATATAATTATCGAAAGATGTAGCAAGTAAAATAGACGATATTAACAACATGATAAAAGAAGATTCTCAATTAGTTAATCTTCTCAATATGTTGCCAAATATACCAGATAAAAGAGTACCTATTAGGAAAGACGAAAACAGTAATGTTGAATTGAGAAGATACGAGAATAAAACAAGTTTTGATTTTCCAGTAAAAACTCATTATGAATTAGGGAAAATTTAAATTTAATGGATTTCACACAAGCCACAAAACTTTCTGGATCAAGATTTGTAATATTCAAAAATCGGCTTGCACAATTAAATCGTGCTTTATCTAATTTTATGCTAAATATTCATAGAGTATAGCTTAAAGAGCACATGATCCTATATCATATCTGTAAATTCCATCTGGCCAATCTAATAAGTCCAATGCAGCGTAGGCTTGGTGTTTCGCACTAGCTAAATTTTCACCTTGTGCTACAACATTTATTACTCTTCCAGAATCTGATACCCAGTTATTTCCTTCTCTTCTTGTGCCTGCATGTAAGAGCTGAACATTAGGTAGCTTTTCAATATTTTCTATTCCATTAATTATAGAATTTTTCTTATACTCACCTGGATATCCACGACTAGCTACCACAACACATAAAGCAGCTTTTTTACTTAATTCTACTGATTCATTTCCTAGTTTACCTTTAGCTGTTAGTGATAAAAGTTTTAAGAAATCGGAATTTAATCTTGGTAATATTGATTGTGTTTCAGGATCTCCAAACCGTACATTATATTCAAGTAATTTTGGTTCATTTTTTTTGATTATAATACCAGCGAATAACAGACCTCTAAACTGTATATTCATGTTGAACATTGCTTTAATAGTTGGATATATTATCTTCTGAATTATTATATGCTCCATTTCTTGTGTAATGATATTTGGTTTAGAGTATGATCCCATCCCTCCAGTATTAGGACCTTTATTATTATCTCCTATAGTTTTATAATCTTGTGCTACGCCAAGTATAACTGGGTTGGATCCGTCAACCAATGTAAAGAAGCTAATTTCCTTGCCTTCAAGGAATTCTTCAATAATTATTGCACAACCAGCTTCTCCAAATTTGTGGTGCACTAACATGGCATCTACAGCATTGTATGCTTCTTCGTGTGTGTGACATATCACTGTTCCTTTTCCCTGGGCTAACCCATCAGCCTTAACTACTAAAGGTAATTTGTGTTTATCAATGAATTTGTAAGCTGAATTTGTATCAACAAAGTACCCGTATTTTGCAGTAGGAATTCCATACCTCATGCATAATTCTTTTGTAAATCCTTTTGAAGATTCAAGACGCGCTGCTGCTTTAGAAGGTCCAAAGACTAATATGCCTTCTTCTGTTAATGCGTCTGATAATCCATTCATTAATGGAGTTTCTGGTCCGATGACTACTAATTCAATTTTTTCTTTCTTACATACTTGAATTACTTCTATTGTGCTATTGATATCTATATCTATTATATCTGCTAACCCAGACATTCCTTCACGCCCTGGGGCGATAAATAGCTTGTTTAGTAATGTAGATTTACGAATGTGATGCAACATTGAGTGCTCACGGCCGCCAGAACCAATCACCAATACATTCATTAGTATGCTTTATTAGTTTGTACTTATTGCATTCTAGTATCAATATGATAGTTGTCAATACATTATATGGTCTTGCTAGTGTAAGTACATTAGTAAAAATTGCTTGTCTGGGATACATCTTTATGTTTCAATAGGATATTTATATATTTACAAGTTATATTTATAGGTGATTGAATATGTGTCACTCTAAAATTATTCGCAAGGCTGTTTACTTGTTATGTTGTTGTTTTTTAATGGTAAACTGCTCTTTCATAAAGAAGGGAGAAAAATTTGTTGAAGATCGAACAGCAGATGAAATGTATGAGAGTGCCTTAAAGAAATCTAATGCCAAAGAATATAAGAGTGCGGTAAAAGATCTTGAGGAAATAGACAATCTTTACCCATTTTCTCCTGTGGCGATAAAAGCTCGTCTTATGATGTCATTTTTGAATTATGAACTTGGCGATTATTCTCGTGCTGAAATTTATGCGGATGATTATATACAACTTTATCCTGATAGTAAGGATATAGATTTTGCATATTATTTAAGGATAATGGCGAACTACATGCAAATTAGTGATATAGATCGTGATCAAAGTAGTGTGCATAAAGTTTTGGAATTGTTGAATGAGTTTATACGTCTCTTTCCCAACTCTATGTATTTAGAAGAAGTTATGAAAAGATTAGAACTTGTTCATCAACATATTGCTGGTAAGGAATTTTCAATAGGTAAGTTTTATTTGCAACGTGGTGAATATGTTGCTGCTATAAAAAGGTTTAGTACAATATTAAATAAGTATAAGGATACGAAATATTATTCAGAAAGCTTATATAGAATTGCTGAAGCGTACTTAGCTTTGGGGGATATTGCTGCCTATGCAAGATATATGTCATTACTTAAAGAATGTTGTATTGATACTGGATGGTATAAAGAACCTTTGGTTAAATAACAAAGAATAGTTTATAATTGTAGTGAGGCTTTATTGATGTTTTGGAATCTCTTAATTAAAAGGGATGTTAAAAACTTGAGATAATAATACATATGAATAAAATAAAGAGGTAAGCAATAGAATAAGTAAACATTGCTTTGTATTTATAGTGGTTGATTGATACAAATACCTTGAAAGCATGGAACACGAATGTCATGCCAAGTGGTATTGCACAAGTTTCATATAACAAACAATCTTTTAAAAATATTCCAGGTAATAGTGTTATAATAAATAGTATGATACTATATACTAGTATATAAATTTTGGTAGTGAATATTCCATGTGTGACAGGTAACATTGGTACTTTAGCCTTTTCGTATTCCTGATAGTTTAATAAAGATAATGCCCAAAAGTGTGGAGGAGTCCATACAAATATAATTAGAAATAATATCAAGCTTTCTATGGAGATGGCGTTAGTTACAGAAGTCCATCCAATAATTGGAGGCAGTGCTCCTGCAATTCCTCCTATGACTATATTTTGTGGTGTTCTTCTTTTAAGATACATTGTGTATACAAGTGAGTAGAATCCTATACTGATAGCTAGTAATATTCCTGATAGATAGTTAACGGCGATCATCATTACTGTTACAGAAATAACGGATAACACTAATCCCAATTCAATTGCAGTAGATCTAGCAATTTTTCCAGAAGGTATAGGACGATTTTTGGTACGTTGCATTAATGCGTCTATATCACTGTCATACCACATATTAATTGCTCCTGCAGCACCAGATCCTAGTGCTATGCATAAGGTACTGATGATACCGATAAAAGGATGAATATTTCCTGGAGCAATAATCATTCCTGTAATTCCTGTAAGAACTACTAAATACATGATTTTTGGTTTGAGTAGATCCCAATAGCCTAATACTTCATTTACAAGCTGTGGTTTAACACTTTCACATTTAGAACTCATGCTTAATCAACCTTTGGTATTTCTTCAAAGGTATGGAAAGGTGCTGGTGATGGTATTGTCCATTCTAATGTATCTCCTCCCCATGGATTGCTAGGACATTTTTTTCCATTTCTTAATGTTGAAATAATTATGTAAACAAAAAATAAGGCTGATATGAATGATATCAATGCTCCTACTGATGATATATAATTCCATGGAATAAAAGCATCTGGGTAATCTGGGATCCGTCTTGGCATGCCTGCTACACCTAAAAAGTGTTGAGGTAAAAATGTAATATTAGTTCCAATAAAAGTTAACCAGAAATGTATTTTACCTAAACATTCGTTATATTGCTTACCTGATATTTTACCTATCCAGTAATAGAAAGCAGCAAAGGCAGCAAACAATGCAGCGATTGACATTACATAATGGAAATGTGCAACTACATAGTATGTGTCGTGCAGTGCTTTATCTATACCACCGTGTGAAATTACAATACCAGTAACTCCTCCTACTACAAATACGAAGATAAATCCAATTGAAAATAGCATAGGAGTTTTAAATTCTATTTGTCCTCCCCACATAGTTGCAATCCAGCTGAATACTTTAACTCCTGTTAACACACCTATTAACATGGTAGTAACACTGAAATATGTCATAATCTCTGCGCTTAATCCAACAGTAAACATGTGATGTGCCCATACTACTGCACCTACAGCTGCAATGCCAACTAATGCTAATACCATACCTAAGTATCCAAAAACTGCTTTATGAGAAAAAGTGGATACAATTTGGCTTATTATTCCAAATGCTGGGAATATGATTATATACACTTCTGGGTGTCCAAAGAACCAAAATAGATGTTGGAATAATAAAGGATCACCTCCACCAGCAGGGTCAAAAAAACTTGTGCCAAAATTTCTGTCTGTTAATAGCATTGTTACTGCGCCCCCTAAAACTGGGATTGTCACTATTAACATAAAAGATGTTAATAATATTGTCCAGACGAATAGTGGCATTTTTAACAATGTCATGCCATGAGCTCGCATGTTGAATATTGTCACAATGAAATTTATTGCTCCTACAATTGATGAAGCTCCAGCAACATGTATAGCGAATATTGCTATATCTACGGAAGCACTTGGATGAGACCCGATATATGATAATGGTGGGTATAATGTCCACCCTGTACCTGCACCTTCTCCTATCAAGACAGATATACATAATAGAATTAGTGAGGCAACCAACAGCCAGAAGCTTACATTATTAAGACGTGGGAATGCCATGTCTGGGGCTCCTATAAGCAATGGTACGAACCAATTACCAAATCCTCCAGTTAAAGCTGGCATGATCATAAAAAACACCATAATTAATGCATGCCCTGTTACAATAACATTATATAATTGATAGTTATCATGTAATACGTTAATATGTGCTAGTTGTAATCTCAGTACAAGAGACATTATACCACCTACAAGTCCACCAATAATGGAAAAAATGATATATAATGTACCTATATCTTTGTGATTTGTTGAAAACAACCAACGTCTTATCCCCTGTGGTGTATGTTCACTACTCATGCATGCCTCTATAATTCAAGTGTCTTTTTTTGTATCCATTCGTCAAATTGTTCTTTTTCAACAGCAACTATTACTATTGGCATAAATCCATGCAGTCTTCCACAAAGTTCTGAACACTGTCCATAGTATACTCCTGGAGTTTTTATATTAAACCATGCTTCATTTAATCTGCCTGGTACTGCATCGATTTTTACTCCCAAAGCTGGTACTGTCCAACTATGTATTACGTCTGCGCTTGTTACTTGTAGCAGAATGTTTGTGTTAATAGGTACTACTACCCTGTTGTCTACTTCAAGTAGGCGTAAATCTTGAGCTTCCAAATTATCTGTTGTTTTCATGTAACTATCGAAAGTGAAATTTTTATAATCTGGATACACATATCCCCAATACCATTGGTAACCAATTGCTTTTAATGTCATTTCTACCTTAGGAATCTTCTGTTCTTGTCTAATTAGTTTAACATTACTTATGGTTAAAAATCCTACAATTATTAAAGGAATTAACGTCCACAGTATTTCTAAAACTACATTATGAGAATTCTTAGTATTGAAGATAATTTTATCTTCTGGTTTTTTTCTAAACCTTATAAGAACGTAGATCATGATGGAGAAAACAACAACTACTACTCCTGACATAACAAACATAACAAAGTTATGGGACCTTATGATGGACTCCATTATTTCTGTTGCAGGAGCTTGAAACCCCATTTGCCACTGCACAGGTGCTGCAAATAGATCAAGAGAACTAAACATAAAGAGAAAAAAAAACAGAAATCTTAACATAATGTTACACTATTAACCGTTCATCTTTATCATTTTGAGGACCAAAATGCAATAATTTTATACTACTTTTTAAGAAGTATAGACTTATAAAATTAATTATAGCTAAAAGCTATCGTTTGATTATAGCTAAAAGCTACAGTACTTGTAAACCTATCTGCGTTATATTTGAAAAGTATTTTGCAAATTTTTTCCAGAAGAGATTGGATTTTACAAATTTTCAGTGTATATGTTGCATTTTATAGATTAAAAAAACTTGTGTAATGTAATTTTTAATCTAAAGAGTCCTTTATTTATTATGTTACAAATTAATTTATTGTTAAATTGAAGACTGAAAAATTAAAGTAATTGACTAAAATCTAAGTAATATAAGACTTAATTGATATGGTTCCAAAATCTGGTTTAAAGGTAATAATTGCTTTCTAATATAAAATTTATAGAGATATGAAATCATTTTTTAATGATGACTTATAAGTATTATGTTGTTTATGATGATCTATGCTGAATTAAGTTTAAGATAAAAGAAATTGAAATCTTAAAAAATATAGCTGTCATAGTCTAGTTCTAAAGTAGTGTTTGTTGTAATGTAGGAACTTTAATTCATAGAAAGGATTTTTATAGAAAATCCAAACAGAATTCATAGAAGCTTAAAAATAAGTGCTACGTTTATTGTTGTTTAATAATTCTTAAAACTATATTACTTATATGTAATACGTTATCTAAACACCAGAAGGGTTATAAGCTATATTATAAATAGATTAACTTATTATGTGTAAATCTGATTCTGTGTTATCAAGTCCAAAAGTAGAGTGCAATGCTATTGTTGCAAGTTGGCTGTCTTTTCTCGATATTAGAACGCTGATTTTTATCTCTGAAGTAGTAACTGCTAATATTTTTATATTATTAGATGTTAAAGTATCAAACATTTTGTAAGCTACTCCAGAATGAGAAATCATGCCTACTCCAATAATGGAAACTTTTGCAACTTCGGAATTGATTATTAAATCCTGATACATAAGTTCAGTTTGAATTTCTGTTAAAAACTTTGTTGTTGTTGGCAAATCTTCTTCTGAAATTGTAAAAGTGATATCATTTGCATTGTTATCATTCACACTTTGAATGATCATATCGACGTTAATGTTTTTTTCTGCTATTGCATTAAATACTGTGGTAACGCCAGATATTGCTTTTACCTCTTTTAGTGTAATACTTGCTGTTTTGTTATTACATGTAACCCCAGTAATTAATTGACTTTCCATATCTGATTCTCCTTTTTTGCGTAAGATTGTCCCTTTTCCAGGATTAAAAGTAGATAATATACACAATTTTATGTTATATTTCATTGCTATTTCTACTGAACGTACTTGTAATACTTTAGCGCCAAGAGAAGACATCTCTATCATTTCATCATATGTAATGTAATCTAATTTGCGTGCTTTTGGTACCACATTAGGATCTGCTGTATATATTCCGTCTACATCTGTGTAAATGTAGCATAAATCTACTTTTAGTGCTGCTGCAATTGCTACAGCTGAAGTGTCAGAACCTCCTCTGCCTAAGGTTGTTACTCTATTGTTTTTATGCATTCCCTGAAATCCAGCCACAATAGCAACATCATTATTAGCTAGTGAATCCTGTAGTGAACATGTGTTAATATCTATGATTCTTGCTTTAGTATGGTCTTCAGTTGTTACTATTGGTAGTTGCCATCCTAACCATGATTGAGCATTGATTCCTATTTTTTGTAGAGCTAATGATAATAGTCCGCATGATATTTGTTCTCCTGAAGAAATGATTAGATCATATTCGGAGCGTTCAGATTGAGATTTGACATCGGAAATTTGTTTAATTTGTGAAATGATGTTATCAGTGAATTTTCCCATAGCTGATACTACTACAACTACTTTATAATTATTGTTAACATCTTGTTTTATTATTTCTGCAACTCTATTAATGCATTCTATGTCTTGTAAAGAAGTTCCTCCAAATTTTTTTACTAAAATCCTCTTCATTGTTGTGTGCTAGAAATATATGACTGTTAATTAAATGATAAGTGATTTTTTATATTTTGCAAAGTTTGTATTAATACAGTTAAATTCTTTATTATATAATTAATATTGTGAAACAATAGTTATTAGAAAAGTAGGATTTTGTGTGGAAGGTATCAATTTTGTTCAGCTAGGGTAATCATAATTTGTGTTTTTGTATAGTTATCTTACGTACTACTTGGAAAAATATGGTTGGTCTAGTTTAAATTTTTATAAAAATAAGAGCATTCAGTTGGGAGTATTGTTTCTATAGCAATGAGGATAAGCAAAGCCGCAAATTGCTGTTCTAAGTTTTTTTTATGAAATTGTGGGTCAGTAAAGGATGTTAAAACTGCTTATGTAGAAATTAATGTGGTTGTTTATTGTGTAATGAATTGTGATAGTATGACTCATAGTAATGTGTATTGATGTCATCTTGTATATAATCGTGTTTAGTATCGTACATTTTGTACTAGTAGTTACTGTTATATGGGATTAATTAAAAGTGGTCTGTTTTAGGGCTTATGTTTGTATATAGTTTTTATAAGTCAATATTTTGTAATATCTGCAAATATTAAGTTAATATAACTAAAATTATGTGATAATTTGCTAACTGTATAAAGTAATAACAATGCTAACTTATGAATAATATATATATTACTACTCCTATTTATTATGTTAATGATGTGCCACATATAGGTCATGTTTATACAACTTTGATATCTGATATTATCGCACGGTTTATGCGTCTTGATGGACATAGTGTAAAGTTTATAACTGGAACAGATGAACATGGGCAAAAAATAGAAAAAGCAGCCCAAGAACGTAACATGTCATTATTAGATTTTACTGATAATACAAGTGCTGTTTTTAGACAGTTAGCTGATGTTATGAACTATAGCTATGATGATTTTATTCGTACGACAGAAACAAGGCACAAAAAGACTGTGGTAGCTTTATGGCAGCGTTTGTGTGATAATGGGGCAATATATTTAGGTAGTTATTCTGGTTGGTATTCGGTAAGAGATGAAACGTTTTATCAGGAGAAAGAATTGGTCGATGGTAAAGCTCCTACAGGAGCTGATGTAGAATGGATAGAAGAGCCGAGTTATTTTTTTCGATTGTCAAATTTTCAGGAAAGGTTGTTAGCTTTTTACGAGGAAAATCCTGATTTTGTTATTCCTAAATATCGGTATAATGAAGTTATATCATTTGTTAAATCAGGGTTGAAAGATCTTTCTGTATCAAGACAAAATGTTTTATGGGGAATAAAAGTACCAAATGATGATAAACATGTAATTTATGTTTGGGTAGATGCTTTAGCAAATTACTTGACAGTATTAGGGTTTCCTGATGAGAACCATAAAGATTATCAAGCTTATTGGGCAAGTGATAGTAGTTCTGTTTTACAGGTTGTGGGTAAGGATATATTGAGGTTTCATGCTGTATATTGGCCTGCTATTTTAATGGCAGCTGAATTGCCTTTACCTAAAAAAATCTTGGCACATGGTTGGTGGACTAATGAGGGGCAAAAAATTTCTAAGTCGTTAGGTAATGTTATTAAACCTTTTGACCTAGTAGAAGAATTTGGAGTTGATCAATTAAGATATTTTTTAATTAAAGAAATGCCAATAGGGAACGATGGAGATTTTAAAAGAAATAGTCTTATTAATTGTATAAATTATGATTTAGCAAATAATATAGGGAACCTTGTACAAAGAACTGTTTCACTATTGTATAAAGAATGTGGAGGGATAGTACCAACAGTAAGTGGCAATTTGCTGCAGGGTGAGGAAGTATTACCAGATTATCAAGAGATTCTTGAAAAGGTTAGAGATTGTGTAATGCGTTGTAATCTGAATGAGATGATACATATTATAGAGCAATTATCTTCTGCAGCTAATGAATATATTGCATCACGAGCGCCATGGAGGTTATCTAAGAGTGACCCTAAAATTATGGAAGCAGTATTGTATAAATTACTTGAATATATTAAATGTATAGGGTTGCTGTTGCAACCTGTCATGCCTAAATTATCATCTAAAATATTAGATCAAATTGGTTTACCAGAATGTAATCGTGACTTTAGTCGATTTTCTATACCTATAAATATGAATACAGTTTTACCAAAACCAGAGCCTATTTTTGCAAAAATCTTATGAAACATATATGCTGAACTTATAAAAACTAAAGT
This sequence comes from Ehrlichia chaffeensis str. Arkansas, assembly GCF_000013145.1. Lineage (NCBI taxonomy): Bacteria > Pseudomonadati > Pseudomonadota > Alphaproteobacteria > Rickettsiales > Anaplasmataceae > Ehrlichia > Ehrlichia chaffeensis. The sequence continues at coordinate 1,023,968 of NC_007799.1, read as the reverse complement.
GTAGATGATAAATACTATAGCAGTATCTTAATGTGAAGAGTGTTATTTGTGTAAAGAAGTTTTTTGTTTGCTAAACTTAAATGGATCTTGATGTGTCAATTGTAGGTTTTTTGTTGATAAATTTTATGCTAAATTTAGCATACACTTCTTTATACGATATTGTAGCTTTAAATAAATTATATGGATTGTGAAAGACTTGGGTAATAAACTTCCTTAGCATTAAACTTTTTTATTCGAGATGTGAAATCAATTAAAAATGTTAATTAAAGCTATGTTTGAAAAAAATAAAATGTATATAGATTTATGTTGATAAGTGATATAGTGTGGGAAGTTCTTATATAAATTATTCTTGATGGTATTATTCTGTAAGGGAAGAACTTTTATATATAAGGTTAGTTATATTTTCCAAGCAGTATATAACGTAACTATGCCAAAACATAAATTATTATATTTTATTTGAACAAAATTAGAATTTTTGATTTCTTGAGCAAAATCTTCTTGGTAAGGGAATTCACTTATACTGTCTACTAAGTATTGGTATGAAGCTCTATCCTTTGCTACTACTTGTCCTACGTGAGGGATAATATTAAATGAATAAAAGTTATACAGTTTGTAAAGAGGGTGACTTTCTTTTAATGGAGAGAATTCTAAGCATATGAATTTTCCTCCTTGTTTTAAGACTCTATATGCTTCATTTAATGCAAGCTGTCTATGTAAAACATTACGTATACCGAAAGAAATTGTATAATAGTCAAAACTGTCATCTAGAAATGGAAGCTGCTCTGCATTACTACATACCCATTTAAGATTTAATACATTCGCATTAACAGCATTATCTCGTCCATAATTTAGCATTTTTGGATTAATATCACATACTGTTATGTCTACATCTTGTGTATTTTTTGCTACTTTTATAGCTATGTCTCCAGTACCGCATGCAACATCAAGTAAGCTACCCTTAGTAATATTCTGAATCACTTTATCTTTCCATAGCCTGTGAAGACCAAAGCTCATTATGTCATTCATTAAATCGTAGCGTGAGGCTACTGAAGTAAAAACTTGATTAACAAACTTTGATCTTTCATGCATAACTATAATATAAATTTTGATAAATCTAATTGTTTTGCAATGTCTTCTAGCTTTTTCTTTACATATTCGCTATCTATCACATATGTCCTACCACTATTTTCTGTTGCAGTATAACTGATATCTTCCATTAGCTTTTCTAAAATGGTATGTAATCTACGAGCTCCAATATTTTCTACCTCTCTGTTAACTGTAGATGCTATTTCAGCTATAGTAGATACTCCCTCATCAGTAAAGTCAATAGTAATATTTTCTGTTTTCATTAATGCGCAGTATTGCTTTAATAAGCTTGATTCTGGTTCGGTTAAAATTCGTACTAAATCATCTTTACTAAGCGGTTTCAGTTCTACTCGTATAGGAAGACGTCCTTGTAACTCAGGTAATAAGTCAGAAGGTTTAGCCAAGTGAAATGCTCCAGATGCTATGAATAAAATGTGATCGGTTGTAATAGTACCATACTTTGTTGTTACACTTGTTCCTTCAAGTAATGGTAAAAGATCTCTTTGTACACCTTCTCTGTTCACTTCTCCTCTGATTTCTGTACGAGCTGCAATTTTGTCTATTTCATCTAGAAATACGATGCCGTCGTTACTTGCTAACAAAAGAGCGTCTTTGATGATTTTATCTTCATCCATTAATTTTTCGCTTTCTTCATTAATTAGCAGTTCTCTTGCCTCTTTTACAGTAACTTTTATAGTCTTAAGTTGTTTGTTATTTCCTAGCATTTTATGTACAATCTCATTGATATTCATAATGCCAACTTGATTTCCTGGAATATTTGGAATATCAATAGAAGGGATTGCATTTTTACTTTCCTTTATGGATATGGAGATCTCAAAATTTTCAAATTCACCATTTCTTAGCTTTTCTTGAAAAATAGTTTTTGTCTCTTGACTTGCATCAGCTCCTACCAGTGCTTCAAGAATTATATTTTCTGCTAAAGATTTTGCTTTTGTCTCTACAAATTTACGACTTTTTTCTTTTTCAAGATTGATTGCTACATCAACTAAGTCACGTATAATAGAGTCTACATCTCTCCCTACATATCCTATTTCAGTAAATTTTGTAGCTTCAACTTTTATGAAAGGTGCTTTTGCAAGTTTTGCTAACCTGCGAGCTATTTCTGTTTTACCAATACCTGTATGTCCTATCATTAGGATGTTTTTAGGGATAATCTCTTCTCTTAATGGTTCAGGTACCCTGTTACGACGCCAGCGATTTCTTAAGGCAATGGCTACAGCACGTTTTGCGTCTGCTTGTCCTATAATAAACCTATCTAGTTCCTGTGTAATTTGCTGAGGAGTTAATTCTTGTGGGTTGTATAAGTCATCTAGATTTATGTCATCTTCATATCCTTCTGTGCTAATAGCGTTTTCACTATTTAGTACTTCACTACTAGCTTGTTCATCATTTATATTATTTGTTGTATCATTATTCAATTTGAGTTTATTATTTGGTGTAACAAACATTTTAATCCTCTATTTTTTCCATAATAATATTGTTGTTTGTATAAATACATATTTCAGAAGCTATTTTCATTGCAGTGGTAATTATATATTCCAAAGTCATGTTTTGAGAAAACTGATCATTAGATTCACATAGGGCTTTTGCTGCTGCTAAAGCATAGTTACCTCCTGATCCAATAGCTGCGATTCCATTTTCTGGTTCTAATACATCTCCGTTGCCTGATATTATTAAAGATACTGATTTATCTGCTACAATCATCATTGCTTCTAGTCTACGCAAATACCTATCCATTCTCCAATCTTTTGCTAATTCTACGCATGCACGGAGTAATTGTCCAGGGTGCTTCTCTAATTTACTTTCTAATCTTTCAAAAAGGGTAAAGGCATCTGCTGTTGCACCCGCAAACCCTGTAATTACTGTATCATTGGCTAAACGTTTTATTTTTTTTGCTGAATTTTTTATTACAGTGTGTCCTAACGATACTTGCCCATCTCCTGCAATTATAACTTTATTGCCTCTACGAATGCATAAAATAGTGGTTCCATACATTGTACTGTTGTCTTTGTGTTCCATTATTTAAACTCCTGCTTATAACTTAAATATACGGCAACTTTTTTAAACATATATGGCTTTATCTATACCACTTGAGAAGTAAATGTAAATTGTTAAATACTTGATCATGGTTTTATGTTACTGTTAATACAATCTTTCAGTACTAAATTTGAACACTAAACATATTAAGTATGACATTCACTGATAGTATATCAAGCCTTCTCTATAATACAGATGGAAATCTATCATAATATGTATTAAACAGTCATTGATAAACTACTTTATTAAATTTCTTAACAAGCCATGCAGTCTAGCAGAATAATAATCTTCTGACAAATAGTAATTTCAATTAATGTATTTTCTGTCTCAAAGTACATATATAATTTTAGGTTGAAAATGTGTTGTTAGTTTTTAGATGTTGTGTATAATAAAAGTTAAGTCTTGACTCTGTATTACAATAACGTAACATTTATTGGACTACTTATTGTTGGTTCGTATATTTTTTAATGCTTTTCATAATATGTTGTAGATCTATGTACTCACGTAGGTTATGATGTTATTGTGTAGTGTTGATTAGTTAATGTCTATGGTGTTGTCAGTTTGACTTTATTTGTAGGACATTGTGTGATATGCCATTTAATTAGTTATGGTGCATATAAGATTAAGGGTTGTTGCGATTAAATAATTTATATGTTGTCAAAATAAAAAAGTATGCTAATTTAGCAAATGTGTCGCCATATACACAAGGTTTACTAAGTAAATACTTGGAGTAGAAAGTTTGCCATTACTGATCAATTTTTCAAGTACTGTATTTATAACGTTGAGGATGTGTTTATCCACAGAGCTTATATAAAAAGTACTTGAGCATTAGTAACCTGGCTTAATTTTAGATAGAGAGAGTTTTTATGTCAGAATCAGAAGATATTGTATTAGAGAAAGAAGAAGAGAAAGAAGTAGTAGAGGTACAAGAGGAAATAATAGAAGAGAAAGAAGAAGAGAAAGTACCAGAACAACAAGAAGTAAAAGTGTTAGATCTGAGTGAGCTAAAAAAGAAGACAATAGAAGATTTGTTGAAAATAGCAGAAGACCTTGGAGTGGTTAGTAATGGTAGAATGCTGAAACAAGAAATAATATTTCACTTAATGAAAAAAGTAGTAAGTGATGGAGGTGCAGCAATAGGAGGAGGGGTAGTAGAGATATTATCTGATGGTTTTGGATTCTTAAGGTCTCCTGAAGCAAATTATGCTGCAAGTGGTGATGATGTATATATTTCTGCAGGACAAATAAAAAAGTTTAATTTAAGAACAGGTGATATAGTAAGTGGTGAAATAAGAGCGCCAAGTGAGAAAGAAAGGTATTTTACGTTAGTAAAAGCACATAGTATAAACTTTACAGATATGGCAAAGTTACAAAGATATGTACACTTTGATGATTTAATACCTTTGTATCCAGAAGAAAGAATATTATTAGAATGTAATGATCCTATCAGCGTGAGTAAAAAAGATATAAGCATGAGAGTAATAGATATAGTTGCTCCATTAGGTAAAGGACAAAGAGCGCTGATAGTTGCTCCACCAAGAGCAGGAAAAACAATAATATTACAACAAATAGCACATTCAATATCTGTAAATCATCCAGATATAGAATTGATAGTTTTACTTATAGGTGAAAGACCAGAAGAAGTGACAGATATGTGTAGATCTGTGAAAGGAGAGGTAGTAAGTTCTACATTTGATGAACCTGGATATAGACATGTACAACTTGCAGAAATTGTAATAGAAAAAGCAAAAAGAATGGTAGAACATAAAAAGAATGTAGTGATATTACTTGATTCAATTACAAGATTAGCAAGAGCATATAATTCAGTAATACCGTCATCAGGAAAAGTATTAACTGGTGGAGTAGATTCTAATGCTTTACAAAGACCAAAAAGATTTTTTGGAGCGGCAAGAAATATAGAGAATGGAGGATCATTGACAATAATAGCAACGGCACTGATTGAAACAGGGTCAAAAATGGATGAAGTGATATTTGAAGAATTTAAAGGTACAGGAAATTGTGAAATAATATTAGATAGAAAAATATCTGATAAAAGAGTATATCCAGCAATAGATATTTCAAAATCTGGTACAAGGAAAGAAGATATGTTGATAGATAGTGTGTGTTTGAAGAAAGTATGGTTATTAAGAAGGCTATTGTCATCGATGGGATCTGTTGAAGCAATGGAATTTTTAAGGGATAAATTGTTGATAACCAAAGACAATAATGAATTCTTTGATATGATGAATAGTTAATATGGGTATAGAAAATAAGAACTTTATAATGAATGTATAAGTGGTAGTACTTATAACTATAGAACTATATGTAGCTGTTTAATACAAAAATGAATATTGTGTAATTAATGGTATTTTGAGAGAAATCCTTTTGATTCTATATTTGTGACTTGTGTTTTTGTAGATTGCTTAATTGTGAAACCTACGATTGTTACTAAGCAAAGATAATAATGAGTTCTTTGATATGATGAATAGTTAATATGGGTATAGAAAATAAGAACTTTATAATGAATGTATAAGCGAAATACTTATAACTGTAGAACTATATGTAGCTATTTAATACAAAAATGAATATTGTATAATTAGTGGTATTTTAAGAGAAATCCCTTTGATTCTATATTTGTGACTTGTGTTTTTGTAGATTGCTTAATTGTGAAACCTATGATGTATAGTCACTGCTTAATTATTACAAGAAAATAGTTCAGAGTTAATTGTGTTTATGACAAAAGAGATACCAAACTGTACTTATGTTTTTGATATGGGATACATTGCTGTTCAAATGAGGTAGCAATTATATTATATATTCCTGGCTAGGTGTATTTGTGTTTTTACTGCGGGGTTTGTTTAGTGTGTCAATAATCTTGACTAACTTTATAGGATTATATAAAATTGCAGGGAAAAATATGTATTTTTATTAAGTAAAACAACTTAGCTTGACGTACTTGTAATAAATAATACGGTAATCGAGTATTAAAGAAAACATAAACTAGCTGTTAAGTGAACCGTTGTTTGATGATAGTACTGCCTCATGTATCATTTCTGATAGTGTTGGATGAGGGAAGATAGATGACATTATGTCCTGATCAGTAGCTTCTATTTGTTTTCCGGTGACATATCCATGAATCATTTCTGTAACTTCTGCTCCTATCATATGTGCACCTAATAACTCTCCAGTAGATTTATCTATGATAACTTTAACAAAACCTTCCGTTTCATCTATAGCTACTGCTTTTCCATTGCAGTTTGCATTAAATTTTCCAACTTTTATATCATAACCTTGAGTTCTTGCTTGATTTTCAGTTAACCCAACACTAGCTATTTGTGGTATTGAGAATATGCAACTAGGTATATTATTTTTATTTATAGGATGTGTTTTATTTGTTGTTTTGTTTTCTTTTTCAGCAATATTTTCTACACATAGAACTGCTTCATGGCTTGCTTTATGAGCTAAGCATGGAGCTCCAGCAACATCTCCTATAGCATATACTCCTAGTTCATTTGTACAGCAGTACTGGTCAGTAATAATGAATCCTGCAGCATCTGTTTTAATTTGTGTGTTTTCAAGACCAATATCATTAGAGTTGGGTTGTACTCCTGCTGCTAATATAATTTTATCTACTTGTAAATGTATTGTATCTGAGATCTGAATTTTAGCGTAATTGTTGAATTTTTCTAATTTTGTTACTGAACTTTTTGTATGAATTTTGATTCCTTTATTACTTAAAATATTATGCATACATTCGGATATTTCATGATCTTCAAGTGGAAGTATATTGTCCTTTAATTCTACTATTGTAACTTCAGTACCAAAAGTATTATAAAAGCTCGCAAATTCTATCCCTATGGCTCCGCTACCTATGATCAATAAAGATTTAGGGAATTTATCTGGTGTCATAGCATTTTTCGCATTCCAAACTATTTTATTATCAAAATCTATACCTGGTATATTTCTGGCTTTAGATCCTGTTGCAAGAATGATGTGAGTTGATGTAACATTAATTATTTTGTTTGAGTGATCTGTAATTTCTACTGTGCTATTACCTAGTAGTTTTGCAGTACCATAGTAAACTTTTATGTTATTTTTTTTCATTAATCCACTAATGCCGTTTGATAGTTTTGTAACAACATCACGTGAACGCTCTATTATCTTATTAAAATCAAATTTTATGTCTTGTACTGTAATCCCAAAAATACCTGCTTTCTTGATGTTATGGTAAACTGATGCAGATTGTAGTAGTGATTTTGTTGGGATACATCCCCAATTTAAACAGATTCCACCTAATGTATTTTCTTTTTCAATTATTGCAACATCGTATCCTAGTTGTGCAGCTCTTATAGCTGCTATATATCCTCCTGGACCGCTTCCAATTATAAGAAATTCATGTTTAGTCATGCTTTTGTTTTTTTAGATAAGAGTAAGTAATGATAGTAGGGAGTTAAGATATTTGCAAGTTTAACATTTTGAAAGGTTACGAGGTTGTATCTATTAATGAATCTTGATTTTTTTAATTGATATCGTATTGTTTATATTTATAAAAAAATTAACTAAAATTATTGATTTATTAAATATTTATAATATTATTAAATATCATTAATTTTTGTGTTCATTTATGAGAAATTTACAGAAACCAATAGTATCGGCTACGGAAATATCCTATAATCAAGAGGTGATTCGGAATGAGATTAGTATTTTGAATGCGTATAGCATTAATTTCATTCGGAAAAATGATACTGTTTTTTCTGCATACTATGTAAAACGTGGAGTTGTAGTAAGTGATCTAATATGTGAAATTAGCCATGGTAACTCTACCTACCGTGTTAAGGTTAATGATAATGCTGTACTAGATCGTACTATAGAACATTATTTACCAGAAATGTTACTTGTAAAAGGTTTAGGTAATGATTTTTTAATTGTAGTACTTTCTGAAGGAGTGCTTAGAGAGTATAAGCTAAAAAGTACGCTATCATTAAAAATATATAGGATACATTATTCTCCTATAACATTGTTTGATATGGGGAAAATACGTTTAAGTAGTTCCATTGATTCTCTAAAAGAAGAAGTTAAATATCCTGTTATCTTATATCAAAGTCAGGTAGATAGTATTGTTATTGTTGGGAGAGTAGATAATGATGCTAGAGCGAAATTACCAGATAGATTTTATGTAATGTGGCGTATACAATATCGTGATAATAAATTTCAACTTATTAAACCTGTTACTAGAGAAGCCAAATTTAATACCAAGTATTTGTTTAAATATTCTGGTTATATAGGATATGGCAAATATAGTGACAAATTAATTATGGTGTCGGAATCTAAAAAATTCCTAAATTTACTTTATGTAGGAAAATATCTTAACAGCAATCACAAGTTTTTTTCTAGTATATATGAAATCTCAGTTGATTATACTCTGAATTTAAATATAGAAGAGTGCGTAGTAAACCGTCGTTATGGATGTAATGTGCCAGATGATGTTAAGTATCATATTCCAGTAAGTGGGATTAATGTAATTGCTGCTATTCGTAATGAGGAAAATACCTATATAGCTTATGTTGGGATAGTACCTAACAGTAAGTTCAAAGATAGTGATCAATTAATTGTTGTTCATAGTAAAGCAGGTAATCAGCTTTCCATATATGATTTTATGCAGATTAAAGAGCATGTTACATCATTATATGTAAGGTATATTAGAAATAATATAGTGGTAACAGCTGTAGGTGCAGATAATATAGTCAGGTATGAGATACCAGAGTTACAACTGAGAAGTGGAAACATTACGTATGTTAATGTTATGCAATTCTCGCGTCATGAAATTACAAATATTGTTGATTTTACAAATGTTGTTATTCAAGATATATCGCTTGAAAGTATGCATGCTGAGATCAGAGGGGTCGAAGCTAAGAAGACATATAATAATTATGCTATGTATATGTTTTTCAATATTCGAGAAATACAATCTAAAGATGTTTTTGCTGCTGTGCAAAATCGTGTTTCTAGTGTTAATAGTACATCTGTATATGAAACTACTACTTCTACTTATATGACTACTCATAATCTGTTTGAGAAAAGCACTGAAATAAATTCTACATTATATGATTTCCCTATGATATCTAGTACTACACAATCAGCAGTTCTGAGTACTAATCGTGCTGAAAATTCTATAGAGAATGTAACAAATTTTGTAGGTAACACGTCGATTCCAACTGATACTCGTCGTGATATCATGAATGTTACAAAAATTCCAATGCATTTTACAACAGTTAAGAGAACAAAATTTACATCAGGGAAAAAACATATAAGTAATGCTTCAGATGTTGAATATAGTATATTGGGCAAAAGGGCAAAGTATAATGTAAAAAGCACTACTCAATCTAGTGCTAAAAGAAAAAGTACTATAAGAAAACATGTGTTTTATGATGAAGATCTTGAAACAACTAGTGATTATGCTGTAACAGATAGGTTGAATATTACAACTGCTAATGTGAGTAGGTTAGACAGCTTTTTATTGACAAATAATAATATTAGCAGGAGTAAGGTATACTCTGTAGATCATAGTTTTCAGAATAATGGGTTATTAGTTGGAGCAATATTTATTGTAGTGCTTTTTGTTATACTTTTTGTAGGGATATTTTACAATAGATCTGGTTGTAATAGATTGAGGCGGAATTTTACAATGTATATGAATAATAGGAGATCTGGGACTCATGATGTTCGTGAATTGCAAGTGTTTGAATTGAGTAATAGACAAGAGATTGCAGGAGTTCGAATCTCGAGTAGATCAGCATATGGAAATCGCTTATGAAAAATATAATTCTTATTAGTCAAAATAAAAAGAACTAGAAATGTTTAATAAAAAACGTAGCAATTCCATGAAATTCGAGCTTTTAACAGGATGGCATATGAAAATTATTTATTAATATGATGTTTATAGGTCAAATAAAGTGGTTAGAAGTATTTAAATTAACAGAAATTTTAGGTGTTTGGGAAGTTATAGTAAAAGTCATATAACTGTATTATGCTTGTGTTAAAATAAAGAAGCAATATATGACCAATGTAAACATTCAGTAAGTATTTTATAAAACTGTGTATAGTAGACTTAATTATAGTAGTAATGTTTGTGCTGTTGCTTTTTATATTTTTCATAAGATTTTTGAGAAAAAATCATCAGGAATATAGTGATAGAAAGCTGTAACTAAAGTTTTATTAAGATGCTTCAAGAATATAGCTTGCATTATAAAAAATATGATCAATGTAAATATTTAGTAAGTATTTTATAAAATTGTGTGTGATAAACTTAATTCTAGTAGTAGTGTTTGTGCTATTGCTTTGTATATTTTCATAAGATTTTTGAGAAAAAATCATTAGGAATATAGTGATAGAAAGCTGTAACTAAAGTTTTATTAAGATGCTTCAAGAATATGGCTTGCATTATAAAAAGTATGTATGATTATATAAAATATTCCAGTTGTAGTAGATTAGATTACATTCTTTTTGTTGTAGCATGTAAAAATAGTATTAATTCAAAGATCTAGTTATATTTCTTTCGCATTTTTATTAATATATCTTTATTTATTACAGTTGATAGTAAAAATGAGATGCTTCTTTATATTAGTTATAAAAGCTAGCGTAAATACTATAAATTTTGTGTAAAGATAATGTCATTTTTTTCTAAAATGTCTAAAAATAGAATCATTATATCTGTCGGGGATAATGGGTCTGTAGTGCTTAATATCATTAATGGTGAAATACGGGATAAGTATTTTATTGAAAACGAACAGGATATGAATTTATCGAAAGTTATATCATGTATGGTTAAGTATAAGAAATCTCAAGTATACCTTGTATTAAATCATTCTGATCAAATTTATACTGAACATGTAATGCCTACATATAGTGGAATTATTGCTAGGTCTTTAGTCAAAATGAATCTTAGTAACATTATGAGTGATTGTGATGTAGGTTCTGCATTTTTGTTAACAAAACCAGATACTTCAGATAAAAACTGGCATTACATGGTTGTAACAAGTCAACTAAACAGTTTATCTAAGAAACTGTTGGAAATTATTACTGATAATTTGTGTAACTTTTGTGGAATATTATTATTACCAATAGAGTTGTCATATCTTTGTGAGAAATTGCTAAAACTTCAAGGTAAGGGTGATGGAGAATGGACTATATTAATAGTTTATACTAAAACAAATGATTTTAGACAAATCGTTTTGTATAAAGGCAAAATGATACATGTGAGTAATATTATTGTAGCTGCAGATGAAGTATTGCCAAGTATTATTGCAGGTAAAGTTTATCAGGAAATATCTGATACAATTTTATATCTTACGAAATTTGGATATAGTAAAGAATCGACAATTGATTTGTATGTTATAACTTCTAGTAATATAAAAACTAGTTTGTTGTTATTTGATTTTAAGAATATAGATGCGAATATTTTTACACCGTATGAATTGTCAAAAATTTTGATGTTAAAGCAATCTTCAAATGTCATGAGTGAATTTTGTGATACTGTAGTGTTATGTGCCATGACAGAAAAAAAACCGTTAAAAATCTTTCATACGAGGAGTACTAGTTTATTTTGTAAGATTTCCTTCTTTAATAAGTATTTTATACCTTCTTTATTATGTTTTATTGCATTGATGTCTTTGTTGAATGTTACTTATATATTTAATATAAATAATAATTATGATGAGAGCATTAATTTACTACTTCGTAAGGAGGAATTAGTATCTCGAGTTGAGAAAATTAATCAAGATACTCAAGTAAAGCAAGTTAGTGAAATGTATGAAACAATAGATGTATATAAACTTCTTTTAGCAGATGATTTTTTTTCTTTTGACTTGATTTTACGTTTACGAAAAATAGATTTGAAAGGTTTTAAAATCAATTACTTGTCATTTAGTACGAATAGTCATGGTGTAGCAGTAAAGTTGTTACTGAAATTTGTAGAGGAAAAGCAATTTTCATATTATTTTAACAGCTTAAAAGATAGAATAATAGAGGAGTTTGGAGATTATAAAGTGGAAGTAATAGATACTGCTCCTAATGTTTTGGATAGTCAAAGAATTGTTGTGATAAAACTGGAGAAGTAATGTAATGAACAAAAAATTGTTAAGAAGATATTGCATAACCAAGATATCTGTATGTGTGATATTGTTGGTTGTTTTATCTATGACATTACATTATTTATATAAATTTAATACTTATATAGTGCAGCATAATTTGCGTATTGCTGATGAAATTCAAAAATTAAGTTTCAAAATCATGGACGTTCACAAACATGAAGCTATGCTAAATGATAGTGGAGTTTTATGGCAAGAAATATCAACTTCAAATATATATAGTACTTTTTATGAGGAAGATTTAGGAACGCTAATAAGCAGTTTGTTTAAGAAGTATTATATTTTTAATTCTCAGATAAACATATCTAGTCCGAAAATAGTTAATAACATATATCATAACCAGCATATAGATATAATTAAGCGTAATATTGAGATTAAGTTTTCATCTATTAGTGATGAGCAGGTATTCTTATTTCTTAATACGATACGTCACGATATTTCTGGGTATGTAAAAGTTGTTAATTTTAATATTGAAAAAAATACAGATATTACAAATGAAGTCTTACAAGCTGCATTAAAAGGTGAAACTGTACCTGTTATACGCGCTACCATTTTATTTGAGTTGTATAATATAGTAGGTAGGTTTGTTGATGAAAGTTAGTATAATACTATTGTCAATGATGATTTTATGTACAATGTTTAGTATTCAATATCAGGCTACTCAGCTTAATGTTGAAAAAAATACGGATATTACAAATGAAGTATTGCAAGCTGTATTAAAAGGTGAAACTGTACCTGTTATACGTGGTACCATTTTATTTGAGTTGTATAATATAGTAGGTAGGTTTGTTGATGAAAGCTAGTATAATATTATTGTCAATGATATTTTTGTGTACAATGTTTGGTATTCGATGTCAGGCTAGTCAGCGTGATTGTCTTGGTTTAGTATATGCATTGCATCATTGTACAAGTTATACTTGTGAGATGGATTTTTTTAATAATAAGGTACAATATACAATTTTTGGATTAAGAAATAATAGTTGTAAATTAGTAGAGAAAGATGATTCAGGACTTACATTGTGTTATGTACCAAAAGAAAAATTAAAAGTAATGTCTGAGTATTTAGTAAGGGTGATCACAAGTAATTTGAATATTAATACTAGTAAAATTGAGGACATGTTGTTTGATGTGTGTAACTTTTATTCTGTGATCCAGGAAAGTTTAATACCAGAAAATGAAGAAGTTACTGAACAAAATGTGCAAGAAATAAAACGTGCTGCAGAGTTAAAAAGAAGAAATTTTAATATTAGTAAGATTAAGAGTATATTTTTTTCAGACGAGGATATTATGAAACTACATACTATATATGCTCAAAGTCGTAGTATGCAATAAAGTTGAAAATGTGTATATAGGCATCCAATTTAAAAGGACGTAAAGCACTTGTCGAATAGTAATAGCTGTAAAAATTTAAAATAAGTTATTTTTTATGTATGGGATAAATAATTATAATCTGAACTTGTTTGAAAAATAAGATATTTGATACATATAATAAACTGGTATTGAAACGTTTCAATTTGTGACAGTAACTTAAGTATCTCATTTCCAGATGTACTGGTATGTTTGATTATGCAATAGTTTGTTATGTTTTTGTTATAGTAAGTTGAATATATTATAAGTGTTCTAATGGTACATTTAGTTTGCTATAGCCCTAGTTTATATACTTAATGTTTATAATAAACTGGTATGAAACGTTTCAATCTGTGACAGTAACTTAAGTATCTCATTTGCAGATGTACTGGTATGTTTGATTATGCAATAGTTTGTTATGTTTTTATAGTAAGTTAAATATATTATAAGTGTTCTAATGGTACATTTAGTTTGCTATAGCCCTAGTTTATATGCTTAATGTTATTTATATACTTGACTAATGAAATTGCTAATGATATTGATCGTGTATGAGTATGTTGATTTTTTATGAAGATAACAATTCTTGGATGTGGTGCTTCTGGTGGAGTACCAATAGTAGGCTGTCAGTGTGATGTTTGTAGTTCAAATTTAACATACAACAAGCGAATGAGGTCATCAATATTTGTTGAAAATGGAGATACACAGCTGCTTGTTGATACTACTCCTGATTTAAGATGTCAAGCATTGAAAAATAATTTATCGTCTGTTGATGCAGTATTATATACTCATTTTCATGCAGATCATTGTGATGGTATTGCTGATCTTCAACCATTTCTTCCTAAGCACGGTTTGAATAGCATACCTATATATAGTGATATAAATACTTTATGTTTATTGACTGCTAGTAATTCGTATTTTTTTATTCCTAGTGCATATACTTCTGCTTGGAAGAAATGTCATTATTTAACAGTAAATACAATATATCATTATAAAGAATTCACTATTGGAGATTTTTGTATATTAGCTATAAAGCAGTTACATGGTGTTAGTAATTCTAATGGATTTATATTTAATGATCAGGTTGCTTATTGCACTGATGTCCAATCTTTCCCAGAAGAATCTTGTAAATTTTTATATAAGAAAAAGGTATTAATATTAGGTTGCTTGAAGTATACTGCAAGTTTTGCACATTCTCATGTGGATTTATGCTTAGATTGGATAAAAGAGTTCAAACCAGAAGTTGCTATTTTAACTCATATGAGTCATGATCTAGAGTACTATTCTTTAATTGATTATATAAGAAGTCGTTCTCAAGATAATATAGTGGTTGGTTATGATGGCCTACAACTTAATGTGTAGTTATTATAAAATAGAGAAATGTGAGACACATAACAGGGGTACGTAGTTCTGTGTGAACATCATAAGAATAGAAACTTAGCTGTGTTTAAGGTGCTGTGTAGCTAAAGTTGTAGAGGCTAACTGTGATTCAATAGAGTATTTTACTTCAATGGTGGTTTTTTTATGTGTTGTGTTATATGTTAAAAATATTCTGTAAATTTTTTGTGGTGTTTTTTCTCTATTACATAAACTATTTTTGGTAAAATTAATTTATAGTCTATTTGTAATAACAATTTATTGTAAGTTCTCTACTTTAGGTTATATTTTATTGATTCGTTTAAACTCAATGGTAATTTTTCAAGATTATATTGTATGTCTGAGGATATACCATAAATTTTTTGTGGTGGCTGTATTTTTTTCTCTATTCCATAAATTATTCCTTGCAGAACTGATGTTATAGCTTGTTTATAGTTACAGTCTGCTCCAGGTACTCTGTGTTCTATTCTGCATTTTGTTGGGTCTGTACTGGTACTTGGTATACGGATAGAAGTACTCCTATTATTTCCTCCCCAACTTATAGTTGTTGGGGTGTCTATGTCAGCATATATATATCTTAAGTAGGAGTTGTTATTTGGAGCAAAAAAAATCATATGTTTTTTCATTAAAGAGCATAATCCCCCTATGCTGTAGGATAGATGGTCACTCATTTTGTTATTTTGGCTAGTAAACAAATTATTATTATGAAAATCAAGTAAATTTATATGTATGTGAAATGCACTTCCTGGTTTATCTAAATATGGTTTTGCAGAGAAATTAATGCTCCCTCCAAAGTGTTTTGTGTTGTTTTCTAAAATTTCTTTTATAAGATCAAGCTCAATAATAAAATTAGGAATGTTAGTAGTTGTTGATGTTTGTATTTCATATTGTAGATTATCTTGTTCTTTTGTTATATTACAGTTAAGAGAAGATATTTTGTCTTGAATGTTGCTAATTAATGGGCTGATATTATTTGGGTCTATATTATCAAAGTAAAATTCTAATTCTATCCCTATTAAGGGAATAATGTTAAGTTTGGTACTGAGATAGTCTAGTGTATAGTTTAACATATGGAATTAGTGAATTTTAATAGATTTTGTTGCTTTTTTTGTAATGTGTAGTGCTAGTAAATTAAGAAGCCATGTTATGATAAACAATGTGAGACCTAAAGCATATGCAGATGAAGTTTGAATACTGTTGAAGTTTTGATCTCCAGTTAAAATTGTTGCAATTTGTACTGTGATTGTAGTTACAGCATGTAATGGATTAAAACTTAAATGTGCAGTTATGCCGGCTGCCATTAACACTATCATTGTTTCTCCAATGACTCTTGAAATTGATAATATAATTGAACTAATAATATTTGGTAATGCATATGGAATTATAATATTCCATATGGTATCTGCTCTTGATGCTCCAAGTGCCATAGACCCATAACGCAGAATCTTTGGAACGGAGTGTATAGCATTTTCTATGAGAGAGGTAATGAATGGTAAGATCATGATTCCTATGACTAGTCCAGCTACTAATGCATTTTCTGATTGAGCGTTAAGGTTATAATATTTTGCTACACTTCTGATTGATGGTGATAAAAATACTACAGCAAAGTATCCATATACTACTGTAGGAATACCTGCTAATATTTCAAGTGTTGTATTAGCTATGTATCTTATTTTTTTGCTTGCATATTCACTAATATAAATTGCAGATAGTAATCCTAAAGGTACAGCTATGGTTATTGCAACAATAACTATAAGTAGTGTACCGCTGAGTAGTGGTAATATTCCGAATGATCCAACTGGTTTTCCATCTAAAATGTCTGGACTGGGTTGCCAGTTAGTTCCAAACAGAAAGTCAATCAATGATATTTTGCTGAAAAATAGTGCTGATTCGTAGGTTAAGCATAATACTATACATATTACAATAAGAGAAAGTATACCTACTGAGGAAAACATGATAAGTTTAAGGAGTATGAATTCTTTATCTATGTATGCTGCTATTAATATTAGAATTAATATAATAAATGTTATTAGGATAAATATTATATTTAGATGTTGAGTATAAAACGAATAACAGATAATGAATGGGTATATGATATTTAGGGAAGTTATGATATTAAATTTATCTTCGAAAGTAAGTTTTACTTTATGATAATTTCCTATTAGTAATGTAATGGACAATAGTATTATAGTAAGTATCATGGTATTTATAAATAAAGTTCACAAATTTTTTATATGTATAGATTAATAATTATACCTTTGCTGTATAAGTCAATTTATTTTATCACTTTTATAGTGCTTTGTAATATCAAATGTATACTTTTGTTATATAGCTTATATTTTATGATGATTAATATATGATGAAAAATAATTTAGTTAGCAATCTTAGAAAATCATTTATAGATTTTTTTGCAAAAAATGGTCACCAAGTTTTTCCATCTTCTCCACTAATACTAAAAGATGACCCATCTTTGTTATTTACTAATGCTGGTATGGTACAATTTAAACAGATGTTTACTAACCCGAATAATGCGAATGTAAATACAGCTACATCAAGTCAAAAATGCTTAAGGGTAGGTGGTAAGCATAATGATTTAGAGAATGTAGGATATACAAATAGACATCATACTTTTTTTGAGATGCTTGGTAATTTTAGTTTTGGTAGTTACTTTAAAGAGGGTGCTATAGAATTTGCTTGGAATTTTGTAATAAAAGAACTTTCTTTGAGCAAAGATAGGCTATACTTTACAGTATATCATGATGATCAAGAAGCATTTGATTTGTGGAAAAAGATCAGTGGCGTTTCTGACAGTAGAATAATTAAAATAACAACTAGTGATAATTTCTGGAGTATGGGAAATACAGGGCCATGTGGTCCTTGTTCAGAAATTTTCTATGATTATGGAGATAATGTAAAAGGTGGATTACCAGGTACTCCAGAAGAAGATGGTGCAAGGTTTACGGAGATCTGGAATTTAGTTTTTATGCAATATGATAGAAAGTTAGATGGTGAATTATGTGTATTACCTAAAAAATGTATAGATACTGGTATGGGGCTTGAAAGGATTGCAGCTGTAATGCAAGGAGTACATGATAATTATGATATAAGTTTATTTAAAGCTTTGATAGCAGCATCAAAAGAGCAATCAGGTAATAGTACAAATGAACTTGCTCATAGAGTAATTGCAGATCATGTGCGATCAGCAGCATTTCTAATAGCAGAGGGCTTAACACCAGGTAATGAAGGAAGAAATTATATTTTACGTCGTATAATTAGAAGAGCAGCTCGTTATGTGTATATGTTAAAATATGATGATGCTTTAATGTATAAAGTCTTCCCGACTTTAATTGATGAAGAAAGTTGTGGATATATGGCAGACTATTATCCTGAATTAATTCATGCTAAGGATTTGATAATGTCAATTTTAAAGATAGAGGAAGAGAATTTTAAAGATACTTTAGTCAGAGCATTGCCATTGCTTGAAAAAGAATTAATGAATTTATCTTCAGGTGATATTTTATCGGGTGATATTGTTTTTAAGTTGTATGATACTTATGGATTTCCAGTAGATATTACTTTGGATATCATAAAAGAAAAAGGAGTAAAATTTGATGAGCAGGGCTTTTATGATAATATGAATAAACAAAAGGAAAGGTCTAAACTTAATCATTCTATCAAATCTGATCAGCAGTTAAAAGAGGAATTCTGGGTAGATATTAAAGAGCGTTGTGGTAGTACAAAGTTTGTGGGGTATGAGCGTTATGATACTAAGGCTACAGTTTTATCAATAGTTTGTGGAGGTGATAAAAATGTTGAAATAGCTAATGTTGGAGATAAAGTTTCTATATTATTGGATATAACACCGTTTTATGCTGAATCTGGAGGACAGAAAGGAGATGTGGGAATATTCAATGTAATTGTTAGACAAGAAAAAGAATTATTTGCTAATGATAATATTGCTGAAGTAATAGATACGAAAAAGGTATTAGATACCCTTTATATTCATGAATGCATTATCAAACAAGGATCCTTAATGGTAGGGGATGTAATTTTTGCAAAAATTGATTGTGAAAGGAGAAGAAATTTATGTGCTAATCATTCAGCAACACATTTATTACATTACGTTTTAAAATCGGAAATAGATAGTAGTATCATGCAAAAAGGATCATTGGTAAGTGATGAAAAGTTAAGGTTTGATTTTAGTTATGGTGTGGCATTGACAAAAGAACAGCTTACTTTAATTGAAGATAAAATGTATTCTTTAATATCTGGAAATAATCCTGTTATTAGTCATGTATGTGACTTAAAAGATGCAGTTGCCGGAGGAGCTGTTGCGTTATTTACTGAAAAATATGAAGAACATGGAGTTCGAGTAGTTAGTATAAAAGATTCAAAAGAATTATGTTGTGGTACTCATGTAAAATATACTAGTGAGATAGGGTGTTTCAAAATAGTATCAGAAGCTAGTATTGCTTGTGGAATACGTAGAATAGAAGCTGTTACAGGTCGATATGCAATAGATTATTTTAGGCAACAAGAGAAAATGTTAAATTCAATCGCTGAAAGTGTTAAGGTTCCTGTAGATAATGTATTGGTACAAATAGATAAGCTTGATAAGAAAAATCAGGAACTAGAACAAAAATTGTCTGATGTTTATTTTGATATGATTAATCTACAAGGTGTTAATACTGAAAAAATAGGGAATGTCGATTTCTTATACAGCAATTTGAGTAACATACCTGTTAATGTGATGAGAAAATTTATTAATAAGCATCTTACTGCAGATAGAATTATATTGTTTGCTAATGTTGTGGGCCAAAATGTTGTGTGTGTTGTAGGAGTTGGCAATAGCTTGCATTGTAAAGTTAAGGCTGTAGATTTTGTAAAAATGATAGGTACAATGGTAAAAAGTAAAGGTGGAGGAAATGCTCAATTAGCTCAAATTAATGGAGAATATGTTAAGGAGATAGATATTATGTCTAATGTAAAGAGTAAATTGGTTGATATTCTTAGTAATTAAGTAATACAAATTTTTAATATGTTTTTATAACTCAGTTTTATAAGCAGATTTGTAGAACTTTAAATATTCAGATTCAAATACAGTAAATATAGTGCCGTACTTGCATATAAATATTTGTAACGTTTTCTATGATGTAGGAATGGATTTATAACTTAGTTATTTATACGAAGTATGTGTCTATAGTGTTCTATGATGGTCAGCGTATATAAACGATGATTATGAAGTGTAAAACCTCATTATAGCTTTAGGATGACACAAAGGTATGAAACAATATGTTGATATTAAAATGCTAAAATGTAGA
Organism: Ehrlichia chaffeensis str. Arkansas; assembly: GCF_000013145.1. Taxonomy (NCBI): domain Bacteria; kingdom Pseudomonadati; phylum Pseudomonadota; class Alphaproteobacteria; order Rickettsiales; family Anaplasmataceae; genus Ehrlichia; species Ehrlichia chaffeensis. Next base: position 1,003,636 of record NC_007799.1, on the reverse strand, counting down.
CACAAACAACATTAATGTGAAAGCAGTGTTATCTATGTGATAATGTGTCTATAATTTTCGTGGTGGGTAAGTGTATATAAACCGATGATTGTAAGTGTAGAAACCTCATTGTAGTTTTAAAATGGCATAAAAGTATGAAAACAATGTGTTGATATTAAAGTGCTAAAATGTAGAACACAAACAACATTAATGTGAAAGTAGCCCCTAAAAAATATGAACTAATCAATCATTAGTTAAAGTGTTTAGCGTTTATTATTCATAGCTTCTAACATTGTTTTGCCTATGACTGCTGGAGTTTCAGCAATAATAATACCTGCATTTTTCATAGCTTCTATTTTGCTTTCAGCACTACCTGAGGTACCTGAAGAAATCGCTCCAGCGTGTCCCATACGTTTTCCTGGGGGTGCAGTCTTGCCAGCGATGAAGCCAACTACAGGTTTGTTAGTTCCTGATAATTTGATAAATTCTGCAGCTTCTTCTTCTTCTGATCCTCCAATCTCTCCAATCATGATAATACCATGTGTATCTGGATCATTTATAAATAGTCTAATGCAATCTGTAAAAGACATTCCATGGATAGGATCTCCACCTATACCAATACATGTTGATTGTCCTAACCCCACTTCTGTGGTTTGTGCTACTGCTTCATATGTGAGTGTTCCAGAACGTGAAACAATACCTATGTGACCACGTTTATGTATATATCCAGGCATAATACCAATTTTGCATTCTTCTGGGGTGATAATTCCAGGACAGTTTGGTCCTATTAATGTACTTGATGAGTTGAGTAAAGCATGTTTTACCTGTACCATATCTAGGGTAGGTATACCTTCTGTAATGCAAACAATAAGTTCTATCTCAGCTTCAATTGCTTCTAGTATTGCATCTGCTGCGTAAGGAGCTGGAACATAAATAACAGTAGCATTAGCTTTTGCCTCTAGTTTGGCTTGCTTTACAGTATTAAACACTGGTAGGTTTAGATGATATGTTCCACCTTTTCCAGGAGTTACTCCACCTACCATGTTTGTTCCATAAGCAATAGCTTGTTCTGAATGAAATGTACCATGAGCACCAGTAAATCCCTGGCATATAACTTTTGTGTTGCTATTTACTAAAACGGACATATCGCCTCTATTTTCTTACTATATTAACTATATTGTATGCTGCTTCACTTAAATCGTTTGCTGTAATAATATTTAGATTTGAATCATCTAGTAACTTTTTTCCTAATTCAAAATTTGTTCCAGATAACCTTACAACTAGTGGAACATTTATACCAATTTCTTGTATGGCAGCAATAATACCGTTGGCAATTATATCACAACGCATTATACCACCAAATATGTTAACTAGTATCCCATTAACCTTATCATCTGCAAGAATAATCTTGAATGCTTCAGTAACAGTTTTTTGACTTGCTCCTCCACCTACATCTAAGAAATTTGCAGGTTCAGCACCGTAATATTTTATAATGTCCATAGTTGCCATAGCAAGGCCTGCACCATTTACCATACATCCAATATTACCATCCATCTTTATATAGCTTAAACCATGTTTTGAAGCTTCTATTTCTTCTTTGATCTCTTCATCATAGTCACGTAATTCTTGAATATCAGGATGACGATATAGTGCATTGTCATCGAAGTTTATTTTTGCATCAAGAGCAATGAATTCCCCTGATGATGTTTCTACTAGAGGATTAATTTCTATCTGGTTAGCATCAGTGCTTAACACAGCTTTATATATTTTCCCAGCTATATCAGAAATTTTTCTTGTTTGATCTAAACTTAAATTACTGTCAAAGCATAAATTGCGTCCATGAAAACCTTGGAATCCAAATACTGGGTTGATGTTGCATACAATAACTTTTTCTGGAGAAGTTGCAGCTACTTCTTCTATGTCAACACCACCTTCAGTTGAAAATATTATACTTACCTGACCTTGTTTACGATTTACAATGGCACTTATATAATATTCTTTCTTGATGTTGCATCCTTCTTCTAAATATACTTTTCTTACTTTCTGTCCATCTTTTGAGGTCTGATGAGTAATCAGAGTTGATCCTAACATATTCTTTATAGACGTTTTGGTTTCATCTAATGTACGAGATACTACAACTCCTCCAGCTTTTCCTCTACCACCAGCATGGATTTGAGCTTTTACAACGACTACCTTTGAATTTAACTGACTGAGAGCACCATCAACTTCGCCTAATGAATGTACTACAACCCCTTTCGGAACGTTTACACCAAACTTGCTCAGTATATGCTTTGCCTGATACTCATGAATATTCATATTAATACACCTTACTTGAACTCTGACTACTGATTAAAAATATAGATGAGCTATAGTATAAATTTATGCTCATTCACTAGTGCTATTATCAGCTTGAGAAGGCCTCTTCACCTGAAAATGTCTAGCACTAACTTGAAACTTAGTAAACTGCGGTTCGTAAGGCACCTTGTGCAATTTTTTTCTTCTTCTTTCACAATCATCCTTTTTTCTTGCACGTTTTTCTGATGGTTTCTCATGGTGAGTAATTTTCATCTGCCTAGGTTTTCCCTCACGTTGTAACTTCTTTTTAAGGGTACGTATACCTTGTTCTATATCTCCATGGTAAACTATAACTTCAACCAAAGAAAGTCCTCCTATATAGATAAATCGAGCAATAATGATACCAACAACAAATTAATTATGTCAAATTCTTTTTAAGAAATTATGATTATAAAAATACTAAAAGTATATATTATTATAAATAAGGTTATGTTTATGATATGTGCTATTATTTTTCTAATATACCGGTAATACGATTTTTAGTGTCTTGTAAGTCTTTATCTGATAAAGGTATAAAACCTAGCCCAATTAAGTATCCGTTCTTGCCGATGGAATCTTCTCTTAGAATTACCTTAATAAATTCTTTCAAGCTGGGAGAAAAACTGATGTGTTCTTGTTTTATATATAGGTATATGGGTCTTGACAGAATGTATTTTCCTGAAGATATAGTTTCATAATTAGGTTCTATACCTGCTATTTTATTTGCATGTATTTTATCTTGATTTTTTACTAAGAAACTAAAACTTAATATGCCAAAAGCGTCTTGATTTTTTGCTATTTTTTGTATAATAATGTTTTCGTTGGCAGCAACTTCAATGTATTTGCCATCGTTACGCATAATACTACATATACGACGCCTTTTTGTAGGATCTGAGTATACATCGATAAAATTTTGGTTATTCATACAAGCATCTTGCATGATCTCTTCTACTAGTATGTTATAGGTTCCAGTATTTTTATATGGTCCATAGATCTCAATATCAATATTAGGGAATCTATTATTGATTTCAGACCAATATCTGAAGTTGTTGGACGGTATTGTTTCAACATACTCATTTGATGTGGAGTATTTACTTAAAGCTTTGAATAGGTCTTTTTTTGTAAAATCAAGTTTGGCACTATCTTTGGAATTTGCTATAACTATGCCATCATAACCTATAATGATCTCTATAATATTGTTAATATTATTACTTTGACATAATTTAACTTCTGCATCCTTAATTTTTCTTGATGACATTACTATATCTGGAGTATTTTTCCCTACACCTTGACAAAACATGCTGAATCCCATTCCGCTACCTACTGATTCTATAATAGGGGTGCCGTAATCTGAAAATCTTCCAAATTCTTCTGCTATAGCTGAAATAAATGGGAATGCTGTAGATGATCCAACAACTCGTATTTGTTGTGCGCTGGAATTAAATGCTAATGTAATTAGCGATAGAAACACCAAAAGAAATCTACCCATCACATATATCCATGAATTTATATAAGAGTGTGTACTATTCTCTTTAATTAATTATTAAATTAGAGATATTGTTTTATTATAGATAGTAACTTATCTACTTGATTTTCTGTTGATTTTAAATCTGGAGAAAAGTGTGAAATGTATTCTCCTTTTTTATCGATAATGTACATTATGGCAGAGTGATCAATTTGATTATCTTTATCTGCTTGTCCAACATATATTTTGTAATTTTTTATTATTTTTTCAATATCTTCTGCACTGCCTGTTAGCATTTGAATTCTAGGATCAAAATGTTCATGAAATGTTTTTAATTTTTGTACAGTATCATTTGTTGGATCAATTGTAATGAAAATTACTTGTAACTTGTCTGTGTCATTACCAAGCTGTGAGAGAACTTCAGATGCTATTCCTAATTCAGCAGGGCAGATGCTTTTACATGAAGAAAATCCAAATAAAACTAGCATGTATTTTCCCAAAAAATCTTGACTATTTACTGTATTTCCATCTTGATTTACTAACGAAAAACTAGTAGTAATGCTGGCTTTATTTGATATATTTGTATTGGGAGTGTTATGATCTCTTACTTGAAAAATGCCTTGTTTTGTTACGTAGGAATATCCTAGAAAAATTGCTGCAAATAATAAACAGATATTAAGTATAAATTTGATAACTTTCATTTTATGCTCCAATACATAATAAATTTTAATATAAAATACTGAATCATATGCTATACCAAGGTAATATTATGTCAAGTTACTTAAAATCTTTTATGGTATATCTACTGTAGTATAATAAAGTGTATAGTTTTTTTTATTTGATGAAATTGTGGTGTATTTTGTAAATAGTATTTTTGTTATTTTGTGACATAAGGAATCTTAAAATAAGGTTTTAAGATAAACATAATAAGTTGTAAAAGTTTTTTTGTATTCAATTGTATTGGTATTTAAAAAAGAATATAGTATTTCACGTTTACATGAGATTTCCTGCTATGCTTTTTATGTGAGAAATTATGAAATAGTATGAAGTAAACTCTCTAGAAAGAAGCTTATTTGGTACTTAACTCAGTAAATTTATGATCTTGTATCAGGTTATATGAAGTGTGACATTATTTACTTATGTACATGCAATAGTTTGATGTTGGTTAATTTTTTGTACTGAAGTTATATAATTGCAGGCTTGTAGTATAAGACTTTGGATTACCTGTTCAGTAGTTTGTATTTCATGTACCATACCTACACTTTGTCCAGCCATAAGAGACCCATTAGTAATATCTCCATCTATTACCGCTTTGCGTAATGCTCCAGCCCAAAATTTTTCTATAGTAAGTTGACCATCTTCTTTTGAAATTTTTCCTTGATGGTATAAACTGATTACGTCTTTTTGTAGTTCTAAAAACTTCATGCTAGCATCATTTTCTATAGCTCTTACTGGTATCACTGAAAAATCTTTGCTCAATTGTGAAGATGATATTGCATCTCTAGAAGAGGATTTAATAAAGATTTCCTTAAAGTTTTTGTGTACACGTGATTCATGTGTGCATACAAAAAGCGTGCCAATTTGACATCCACTGGCTCCCATTATTAGATAGTGTGCTATCATTTCACCCCTTCCAATGCCTCCAGCAATAAAAATGGGTACTTTTTTAAGAGATTCTTCTTGCCTAAAGTAGGGTAATATTTCTTGTGCAAGTACAGAGGTACTTACAGGGCCTATGTGTCCACCTGCTTCCATCCCCTCTACTATTAATGCGTCTACTCCTATTCTTACTAATCTTTTTGCAATTGACAAAGATGATGCAAAGCACATCACTTTAATTTTTGCATTTTTAATATGGCTTATAATTTTACTATTAGGTATACCACCAGCTAATACTATGTGTGTAATGTTTTTTTCAATGCATACCTCGATTAATTCATTAAGAATAGGGTGCATTATAATTAGATTTACTCCAAACGCATTGTTTGTTAATTGTTGAGTAAGTTCTATTTCTTTTCTTAATTCTTCTGGACTAATAGAACCGCATGCTAAAACACCGAAACCTCCGGCATTTGATATTGCAGATACTAAGTAAGGATCTGAGACCCAACTCATTGCTCCACCCATAATGGCAAATTTACTTCCTAAAAACTCTATGCCTACTTTCCATAATTCTGATAGCATGACGACTCTGATTATATTATACGATTAAAAACATTATCTTTATCTATAAACTTGTGCTTTAGTGCTGCTAATATATGCACAATTATTAAAGCGGACAATATATACGCACATATATTGTGGCATTGCTGAGCGACATTAGCTATATGTTTATTAGTATCAATTAATAGTGGAATATTACATGAAAAGATTTTTATTGCTCTTCCTGAAGCTGAAGACATGACATAGCCAGAAGTGGCCATTCCTATAGCGGTAATATATAAGCTTGTATGTGTAATTTTAGATACTACCGTCAAGAAATATGAGAAGCTTTTAGGATAAGATGGAGTAATTGAATTAAATCTGCATATTATGCGTAATGTTAAAAAAAACAATAGTACCATCCCGATTGCTTTATGTATGGTATACAGCTGTCCTATTGGATAATGACTAGGGAAGATCTCCATTTTTAAGCAAAAACCCATAATCAGCATCAGTATGATTGGTATGCCAGTTAACCAATGCATTATCCTTAGAGAAACATGATACTGATACTTTTTTCCTATCTTTTCTTCAATCATAAAATACTTAGTCGAATATTTAAGCCCTTATATATCACATATGGGGAAATTTTATCAATAAAATATTTTGCAAGGTTTTAAGTGACTGTAAAGATTGTTTATGTATAATAAACATAGGACTGGGTAGTAATTAATTCTCAAATATAGTGTCGTTTGCAAACCTTTCGAAGAACGTTTTTCTCTGTATATTAGTTGGCATGTTTATAGCACCAATATTTTCATTGGTTTCTATTATATTTACTGAGAATAAGACGATGGATTTACTAACATCTGTTTTACCTGAATATGCTTTTAATACTATTATTTTGATGTTAGGAGTAGGAATAATAGCACTTATTATTGGGGTATCAACAGCTTGGTTTGTAACTTATTATTCATTTTTTGGACGTAAATTTTTTGAAATAGCTCTTTTTTTACCGCTTTCAATACCAGGATATATAGTTGCATATGTTTATGTAAATATTTTTGAGTTTTCAGGTCCTTTACAGGTTTTTTTACGAGAGACCTTTCATTGGAGTAAAGGTGATTATTATTTCCCTAGTATTAAATCTTTGGAATGGGGAATTATTATTATAGGATTTAATCTATATCCTTATGTATATATGTTAGTTAGAACAGGTCTAATAGCTATTCGTAGTACTGTTGCAGTTGCTACTACGTTATGTTCTTCTAGGTATAAAATTTTAACTTCTATTGCTTTACCTGTAGTACGTCCAGCTATTGCTGTTAGTGTATCATTTGTATTAATGGAAGTAATATCTGATTTTGGTACACCACAGTTTCTTGCAATCGATACTTTTACTAGAGGAATATATAGAAATTGGTTTTTATTGCATGATAAGTATTCTGCTTGTTTATTTGCTTTTATTGCATTGTTTTTTATATTTTTGCTTATCATATTGGAAAAATTATTTCGTGGGAAAGGTATATCGTATTCAACAATAAAGATGAATACGGAATATTATCATACTTGGCAAGTTAAGAGTAAGTTGAAACTTATACTAATATATTGTGTGTGTTTATTGCCAGTGTTAATAGGATTTGTAATACCTGTAGTTCCTTTATTATATTGGACTGTTCAAAAAATAGGAACATTGGCACTTAATAATCGATTTTATATGTCTGTATTCAATAGTGTTAGTATAGCATTTATAACAGCTGTTATTGCTATTGTGATATCAATTGTTATGTCGTATATCATCAGAAAAAGGGAATCGTTGTCTTATGCAATAAAATTTATTGTGATGGGTTATGCTATTCCCAATACCATTGTTGCTGTCAGTGTTATGGTATTACTTGGAAATATATCGCATTTTGTGAACTCATATTTTTCATTTGCTCTGATTGGGACAACATTTGGGTTAATATATGCTTATGTTTTTAGATTTCTTGCTGTATCTTTAGGTCCTATAGAATCTGGATTAAATAAAATTCCGAAAGAAATAGATTGGTCGTCTTTATTGATGGGGCATAGTATAGTTTCTACATGTTTTAATGTTCATATTCCGATGATTAAAAAGAGTATACTAGTTGGATTTTTATTGGTATTTGTTGATGTGATAAAAGAACTTGCAGCAACATTAATTATTAGGCCTTTTAACTTTGATACTATGGCTACCAGGATGTATGAGCTTATCAGTGATGAAAGATATACTGATGCAGCTCCATATGCTCTAGTTATAGTGCTTATTGGACTGATATCAGTAGTTATATTATGTAGAATGTTTCAATATGATAAGTCTAAATATAAAATCATGTTGTAAATAGTATTTAATGGTTTATTGTGATATGGTTTAATATTATCTTAGATATATAATTGTCTGGCAGATGTAAATTCTGATTGTGGAGGATGCTTGTGTAAGTAGTTATACTAATATCAGTGATGTGTAGAGTGTGCTCATTGTTATAAGTATGGAAAAGCTTGTATAGGTAATGTGTATTATATAGCTTTGTGTTATCATAGATATGCAAAAGTGTAATTTCTATTTTCTAAATATTATAAGTATCAAAAATCTATTTATCGCAATTGAAACATTTAAGTTATTTTTAAGTAACTTATTGTATGTTTGTGGATTTTCTATGAGTTTACATTAAATATAAGTATAAATAATATTTCCTATTGTTTTCATAATGCTTTTCCCTTTTTGAATTATACTTAAATGTGTTCCATAGATTAGCATTATATGAAATACATTTATTGTATTCTATGTAATCTTAGATTTGGTTGTTTTTATCTTTTATTGAAAGCTTTTTCAAAAGTACTAGTTATTGGAGTGAACAGATAGTTAAACAAAGTGCGAGACTGAGTAATTATAAAAACTTCTGCTAGCATTCCAGGATACAATTTTAAATTTTTTAGCTTGCAGGTTTTCTTGGTATTATTACTTGTATTTTATGGTAACGTATTCCAATTAACTTCACTTAAAGCATCAGCTGATACTGTACTACTATTCCATTTACTAATCCAATTTTATCTTTCATTAAAAGCTTTTTCAAAAGTACTAGTTATTGGAGTGAATACATAGTTAAACAAAGTGCGAGACTGAGTAATTATAAAAACTTCTGTTAGCATTCCAGGATACAATTTTAAATTTTTTAGCTTGCAGGTTTTCTTGGTATTATTACTTGTATTTTATGGTAACGTATTCCAATTAACTTCGCTTAAAGCATCAGCTGATACTGTACTACTATTCCATTTACTAATCCAATTTTATCTTTCATTAAAAGCTTTTTCAAAAGTACTAGTTATTGGAGTGAACAGATAGTTAAACAAAGTGCGAGATTGAGTAATTATAAAAACTTCTGCTGGCATTCCAGGATACAATTTTAAATTTTTTAGCTTTGCAGATTGTTCTTTTGGTATTATTACTTGTATTTTATAGTAACGCATTCCATTGACTTCACTTAAAGCATCAGCTGATACTTGTACTACTATTCCATTTACTAATCCAATTTTACGTATGTTATATGCACTTAGGCGTACTTTTGCTTTTAATCCATGATAGTTCTCATATGATACTATATTTTTATCTTTCATTTGTGCAGATAGAATTTCTTCAATATGCCTTGTTTGTATTTTTGCATCTATAATTAAATCGTCATTTAGTGGTACAACGTTTGTTATGGGAGCTCCAGGAGGTATTACTCCACCTTCTGTGTGGTATTTTAATCCTGTTATGATGCCGGCTTGAGGAGACCTTATTATAGTTCTATCCAATATGTCTTGAGCAGTTTTCATCTTTTCTTTTAGGTCTGTTATGGCAGATGTTACATCTTTAAGTTCAAGATTGATTTTATTTTGCACATTGTTGGTAATATTAATTATTTCTAATTTATTTTCTCCAATTTTTTGATTTACTGATGCAATAGCAGATTTAATTTGTCCTATTTTCCCTTTGGATTCAGCATATTGACGTTCAAGTGCAATAATATATGGTTTGCTAATATATCCATTCTCTAACAGGCTTTTTTTTGTTTCTAATTCTTCATTAATTAATTTATGTTGAGTGATTGCTGAAGTTAGTTGAGCAGATAACCCGGATAATTCTTGGTGTAGCTGTTTTATACGTTGTTGTAAAATATCTATTTGTCCGGATACGTTCTTCTTGTGCGACTCAAATAACTGTTGCTGATTTTTTATTATTTGTATTCTTGTTTTTTCATCTGATAGATTTTTTAGAGTGTCTGGAAAGATTAGAGATTCATAATTGTATTTTATAGCAACTAACCTAGCCTCTGTTGCTAATAGATCAAGTACTCGTTCTTTTATAATGTCTAGATTGGCTTTAGCTGTAGTATTATGTAAAGATATTATAGGCTGATTTTTTTGTACTAATTCTCCTTCCTTGACTAGGATCTTATTAATGATGCCACCTTCTAAATGTTGGATTATTTGTTTTTCTGATGAAGGAATAACTTCTCCTTGTGCAATTACTGATCCATCGAGTGGTGCTACTGCAGACCATATTCCAAATATGCCAAAAAAGAGTAAAATAATGATAAATCCAGTGAATAGCGGACCCCATGATATTTTCAATACCTCATTTACTGAATCCTTTCTGTTGTACTTAAATAAAAAGTTTATTATGTTGTCTATAATAAACAGTGATTTAGTTAGTATGCTTGATCTTGATTTTTCTTCACTATCTTCTAGATGTAGTGTGTTATGTCCTAAAAGTTTTGGTAGTGAAAACCCTACTTTTATGAGATTTTTGAGTTTTTGATACATAGTGTATAATATAATAAGTGTAACATTTAATTTATAGCATATTTGGTAAATATTATAATGCACTATTTATCAGATAAATATCTTAAAATATCTTTACTTGTTCCAATATTTTATGTTTAGTGTATGGGATTTTTATAATATTATCTGTTGTATAATATTTCTAAATTAATTTTTTATTGTTTTATCTTAGTATTTTTCTCTAATTACAACTGCCTATTGAGATTGATAAGCTTAAAGATATGGTTGGTTTTTATAGCAAAATATAATGTTACACTACTAATAATAGTTACGGTTTGTGATTAATTTTATTGATAAAACTATAGTTTTATCAATAGTGATATTTGATTTTTTTAGTATTTGGTTTGAGTAAAATTTTTGTACTTTGCTGCATTGAAAATATAACAGTTGCATTATTAATGCTGACAGTATTTGATTGGTAAAATCTGTTATAATATAACTTTTCTTTATTCATCATCAAATTTGACTTTGAATATATTAAATTTTTCTGTCTTATTAGCTATATATGACTTTAATTTATGTATCTGTATGACGTTATTAATACGTCTTTCTAAAAAAAGAATAGTATCAGAATGATTATGAGAAAAATCATTGATAAAATACATAATAGTACTTGTATATACAACAGCTAGTGTAGTTCTTTTGGTATAATAATTAAAGTCAGTTGATTGATCACCAATTAAATACCAAATGTGATCTACTAATTTATATAAAGATTTAGAAAAGAAACACATGTTATATGATGTTGCAGATAATATGCTTTTTAACAATTCTCGGTAATTTGGTAAAGACATATAATATGTTAAGCACAGGTACACTGCATGTTGTACTTTTTCACGTATTTTTAAATTGTTTATATTTTCTGTCTCATGAAATTTCGTATTTATAAAGTTAATCAAATTCTCATTTATACTGTTTAATACATCGTATATACCGTTATGAAATTTACAAAATTCTTCACTTAAGTTAAGATCAATACACGCTTTTAATAGTGTATCATCCGATACCCCATGAAATGGTATTAATGCTATTGTTGCTTTTATTATAGATGATTGATTATCCATTATATTTAATTGAAAAAAATACATTGTACATATACAACGTTAAAATTGTTGTGACAAGTTTAGAATTTATATTGATTATGATGCTAAGACAATACTTATTAGCTAATAAACACTATTATTATATTAAAAATTGTTGTGATAGCTAATAGATTATCTTAATTATTATATAAAAAATGATCTTGTTTTATGAAATGCTAGTTATTATCAGTAAATAAGTTGTAATAGCTTTCTAATTATGCATGTTGTAGTTAATTATATAGATAGATATTGTTCTATGTTATGGTAGGAATATTTAATTACAATAGATTATCAATATAAGTATTCTATTGTATAAATGATAAAGGTACTAATTTATGTATTCTAGCTGTACTTCAATAAATGGTTTGTTTTTGATGTCATATTTTAAAGCATTGAAAACTGTATTTTCTACGTATTGTCGTATGTTGTTTATTTTTCTAGAATAAAGCTCGCTACTTATTTTAGATGAGACTTTTTTGAGAATTGCTTGACTATTAGAATGATCTAGCACTCCTGGAGCAAAAATCCTTGGTTCTTTTAATAATTCTTTTTTGTTGTTTAAAACTAGTGTTATTATAATTATCCCTGCGTCTCTCATCTTTTTTCGCATAGATATGACATTGCCTTTGGGATGGTGTAAGAAATTGCCATCAACTCCAAAGTATCCAGCTTTGACAGAGTTAATTTTTTGTTTTTTTGTGAGGCTTATTACATCTCCTGGGTGAACTATTATCGCTTTTTCTACGTTGCATTGTTTTGCAACTTTTGCATGTTCGTGCATATGTATGTATTCTCCATGTACAGGGATGGATAATTTAGGCCTTACTAATGAATACATAGTAGATACTTCACTTTTTGAAGGGTGCCCTGATACGTGTACATGTTCCATAAATTCTGTAATAACATTAACTCCCATGTTAACGAATTTGTTGAATACACTATATATCCGTTTCTCATTTCCTGGAATGATCTTGGAAGAGAAGATAATAGTATCTCCATTATCTAATTTAGTGAATGGATGAGAATTATTAGCAAGTTTGGCAGTTGCTGCTAGCTCTTCACCTTGGCAACCAGTACAAAGAAGCAAGACTTGATCATTTGGGAGTTTATTTGCTTGATTGATATTGATGAACTCTGGTATATCTTGCAAATACCCACTGTCTTGTGCAGCTTGTATAATTCTTATAAGAGATTTTCCCAGTATTGCTACTTTTCTACCTAATTTTGTTGCAATGTTTACTATGGTATAGATTCGTGCAATATTAGATGCAAATAAAGATACTGCAACTTTTTGATTACAGTTTTTTATTATATTAAATATACTTTTTTCTAAATCACTCTCAGATCCTGATTTATTTTTAGTAAATATATTTGTTGAATCACATACAAGTGCTAAAACCCCTTCGTCTCCTAATTCTTTTAATCTTTGTGTATTTGATACAGGACCAATAATTGGGTTGTCATCTAACTTCCAATCTCCTGTATGTACTACTATTCCTTTTTCAGTGTGTAATGCAATTGCATTCATTTCTGGTATGGAGTGTGTCAAATTTATAAACTCAAGAGTAAAAGGGCCAAGATTTAATTTTTTTGTGATGTCGATTTCTGTAATATTGATTCTAAATGGATATTCTTTCAATTTTGCTTGTAATAAGGCAGCTGTGAATTTTGTTGCATATATTGGGCATTGCAAATCGTTCCACAGATATTGTATGCCTCCTATGTGATCTTCATGAGCATGTGTTAATACTATACCAAGCAAGTTTTTTCTATTTTTTTTGATAAAACTAATATCAGCAACAATCATGTCTATTCCTGGCATATTGTCATCAGCAAATCCTGCTCCGAAATCAATAATTATCCATTTACCATTTAAGTGATATAAATTGACATTCATGCCTATTTGTCCGACTCCGCCTAAGGGTGTGAACAATAAATCATCAGTATTCATTTATTAAGTACGTTGTAAAAACTTAAATAACAGCATATCTTATTTATTGTTTAAAGGAAAGCATTAGAATAATTAAATATTGGTATATATATGTTTTATGGGACAAAACAGTTAATTATTAGCAAGTTATATTAGTAAAAAAGTAATAATTGTGATTGAAGTATTGTGTGTTTGAGTTATTAATTACACTAAAAAATATTTGGGGTCAGTAATTTTTCAGGGAATATATTAATGTGTTTACGGATTAAAAACAAAAAACTTGCTAGTGTATTAGAGCAAATACGTATGACTTGTTTGTTAATATATACTATAGGAGCAATCTTGCTTCTATTGAAGCATTATGATGCTATAGGGAATAACCTAGATGTAGCATCTGATTGTTTAATCAGCGTATCAGCAATGTTATTTTTAATGTTATTTTTTGTTAAGCTTATTGATTGTATTGTGGAATCTAAAAATCATGATGTACAACCATTAGAAGGTAGTGATCATTCCCATTTTGTACAAAATACAAGAGATAGTGGGAGAATTAATGGCATAACAATAGTTAGATATATAAGTAATGTACTGTTTGCTACTACTTGTGTTATGACTTGTGTCTTTTTGTTATTGTCTAAACATGTTAACAAACCGTTATTGCCGGATATATATAGTGCAATATTAATGGTTGGTATATCTTTGGCAGGTTTGTATTTTTCTGTTAGGTTTTTAACTGCAGTTTGTGGTATATGCAGTAACTTTACTGATAACATGAATACTAGATTTACTAAATGTGAAGCTGTTAATTTTATTGTAGGTGAGATTTATACTCAACCATCTATGTCATTATTTGAGGTTGCGTAAGTGAAATTTGTTCCAATTAAAATGAAATATCTTTTTATATGTTTGATTTTATTATCTATACCTGCTAATGCTAAGCCATTATTTACTTGGTCTCAGGTTGTAAATAATAATCAGTTGAGTGTTAGAGCTATTGTTTTAGAGGATGAACAGTGTCCTATAGTAAACGTAGATGATCAAGAATTGGAAATGAGTGTTAGAGCATTTCCACAAAAAGGAGTTTTTAATGATAAAGTTTGTGAATTGTTAGTGCCTCAAACAACTAGTCTGATATCTATTGATAATGTGGATCTTCCTGTTATAAGTAGAAAGATTAGGAAAATAGCAGTTATAGGAGATACTGGATGTATAGTGTCATTGTGGGGTACAAGATTGAGTCAGCAGCATTGTATGTCTTCAGAAGAGTGGCCTTTAAAAAAGATTTTATCTAACATCAGTGCACATAATCCTGATTTGGTAATTCATGTTGGTGATTATTTGTATAGAGCAGTTCAATGTATTGATGTCGAAAGATGTGGTAATGTTTATGGAGATAATAGTGAAACATGGAAAGCTGATTGGTTAGATCCATCAATGTTATTGTCTGGTAAGGCTCCATTTTTATTTGTTCGGGGTAATCATGAAAATTGTGATAGATCATATATGGGATGGTTTAGGTATTTAGACCCTTATCAATATTCCTCTTCTTCAGATAGGTGTCAAAATTTTACAGACTCATGGGAGTTTAATGCTAGAGAGTTAGACAGTAAGAATATAGATTTTTATATTTTTGATTCATCTTTTGGCAATGAAAAAAATGTTCTTGATTCAGATATTGAACATTTAAAAAAGCAATTCTTACCTTTGTTAAAGAGTAAGTCTTCTTCGGTATGGTTTTTAACACATCGTCCTGTGTGGTCATATGCTGTTTTGAAAGGTAAAGCAGGGAATCTTTATTATGGTAATCTAGCTCAGCAAGAAGCTTTTGGTGATTTGTTTCCTGATAATGTTTCTGTGATTTTATCAGGGCATGTGCATTTATCTCAGGTACTAGATTTAAAATCTAAGAAGCAAAAACATATACCTATGCAAATAATAGTTGGTAATAGTGGAGCTCTGCTTCATGCTGTTCCTAAAGATATGTTATTGTTTGAGGATGTTGAAATGGGAGATGTAGTTGCAAATACAGTAAAAAGTGACTTAGGTTTTGGTTTTACGATAGTTGAAATACAAGAGTCAAAAGATGTAGATAATGTTATGGTTACGTTTTATAATTCGTCTGGTGAAAAAGTCAGGCAATTTTATACTAAGTCATAATAGATTATTTTGAAAGGAAGTATTTCTATATTGTTTAAAACATAGGAAAGAATAAATATAGGTTGCAAATAATTTTTAATAGTATATTTATAAAGAATACTTGAGTTGTTGATAATATTTTGTATTATTAAGCTTATTAGTTTTTGAAAAATCGTTAAATTTCTATTGACTAAGGTTCATGATTCTTTTATAAGTAACGCATGCTTCCATTAAGTTAAGATACATGGTGCTACTTGTGTCTGTTTTTATAATAAACTGTAAGGTTATTACATTATGCCAACAATAAATCAATTAGTCCGCAAACCGCGAAAATCTCGTTCTTCATTAAATAAGGCGCCTGCACTTCAACATAATCCGCAAAAAAGAGCAGTGTGTGTAAAAGTATATACTACTACTCCTAAGAAGCCAAACTCAGCTTTGCGTAAAGTTGCGCGTGTAAAAATTGCTGGTTATGGTAGTGAGGTTATAGCTTATATACCTGGTGAGGGGCATAATTTACAGGAGCATTCAGTTATCTTAATTAGAGGTGGGCGTGTAAAAGATTTACCTGGGGTTCGATATCATATTATACGTGGAGCATTGGATTCTAGAGGAGTGCAAAATAGGAAGAAGGCGCGCTCAAAGTATGGTGTGAAGAAAAGTTAATTAATGTGGTAATGTATGTCTCGTCGTCGTAGGGCAACTAAAAGGGTTATTTCTCCCGATTCAAAGTATAATAGTGTATTATTAGCACGTTTCATTAATGTTATTATGCGGTCTGGTGAAAGATCTATAGCTGAGAAAATAGTATACGGAGCTTTGAGCAAAGCGGAGTCTCGTCTTGGTGAAAGTGCTATGTCAATTTTTAGTGCTGCTCTAAACAATGTAATGCCGCAAATGGAGGTGCGTTCTCGTAGAATAGGTGGTGTAACATATCAAGTTCCTGTTGAAGTAAAGGAAGATAGGGCAGTTTCATTAGCTTTGCGTTGGATTTTTAAAGCAGCAGCAGCAGCAAGGAAACGTAGTAATAAGATGTATATGGATTGTTTGTGTAATGAATTGTTAGAAGCTTATAATAAACGTGGTGGTGCGTATAAAATGAGGGAAGAGAAGTATAAGATGGCAGAAGCAAATAAAGCGTTTTCTCATTTTCGCTTTAATTAATATTAATTTTTGGAGATAAGTTTGTGAGCATAGATAACGAGTTATCTAAGTGTAGGAATATAGGGATTATGGCGCATATAGATGCCGGGAAGACTACTACAACTGAGCGTATACTTTTTTATACTGGAAAACAAAATAGAATTGGTGAGGTTCATGAAGGTGCTGCATCTATGGATTGGATGGAGCAAGAAAAGGAGAGAGGAATTACAATAACTTCTGCAGCTACTACATGTTTTTGGAATGGTCATAGGATTAACATTATTGATACTCCTGGTCATGTTGATTTTACTATAGAGGTAGAAAGGTCTTTACGTGTTTTAGATGGTGCTGTTGCTGTCTTTGATGGAGTTGCGGGTGTTGAACCTCAATCAGAAACAGTGTGGCGTCAAGCTGATAAATATAATGTACCCAGAATTTGTTTTATGAATAAAATGGATAGGATGGGAGCAGACTTTTATCGGTGTGTTGATATGGTTGTTGAACGTCTGGGTGCTACTCCATTAGTATTGCAATTACCAATAGGAATTGAGAAAGATTTTGTTGGTGTTGTTGATTTATTGGAGATGAGATCAATTATATGGGATGAAGATTCTCTAGGAGCAAGTTTTCATTATGGAGAAATCCCTAAAGATATGCTTGATAAAGCTCAAGAATATAGAAATAAGCTTCTGGAAAGTGCAGTTGAGCTTAATGATGAAGCAATGAATTTGTATTTTGAAGGTAAGGAAATATCTGTTTCTTTATTGAAAAGTTGTATTCGTGCAGGAGTAATTCAGTCAAAATTTGTACCTGTTTTGTGTGGTTCTGCGTTTAAAAACAGGGGAGTACAGCCATTACTAGATGCTGTTGTTGATTTTTTGCCTGCGCCTAATGATATTCCTATGATGGAAGCTCTCGATGTAAAGACTTCTAATACTATAAACATTAAGTCTTCTATTGATGGTAAATTTGTTGCGTTAGCTTTTAAAGTAATGACTGATAAATTTGTTGGTAGTTTGACTTTTATAAGAATTTACTCAGGAAGGTTATCAAGTAAGACTACAGTACTGAATGCAGTTAAAAATTCTACAGAATCTATAGGTAGAATTTTATTAATGCATGCTAACAATAGAGAGGATATCACTGAAGCAAAAGCTGGTGATATTGTTGCTTTAGCTGGGCTTAAAAAGACGGTAACTGGTGATACATTATGTACTTTAGACCAACCTATAATTTTAGAGCGCATGGAATTTCCTGAACCAGTTATGGAGATTGCAGTAGAACCAAAATCTACAGCGGATCAAGAAAAAATGGGTATAGCTTTAAGTAGATTAGTTGCAGAAGATCCATCACTTGGTATGTGTGTAAATCCTGAAAGTGGACAAACTATCTTGAAAGGAATGGGTGAATTGCATCTTGAAGTTATTGTAGATAGAATGCGTCGTGAGTTTAATGTTGAAGCTAATATAGGTGCTCCGCAAGTTGCTTACAGAGAAACTATTACTAAATCTGTTGAAATTGAATATATTCATAAAAAGCAAACAGGTGGTGCTGGGCAGTTTGCAAAGGTGAATATATTATTTGAACCATTACCTCCTGGTTCTGGTTTCCAATTTGAAAGTAAAATTACTGGTGGTGCAATACCTAAAGAATATATACCAGGTGTTCAAAATGGGTTAGAAAATATTAGAGGAAGTGGTATGTTAGCAGGGTTTCCTGTTATTGATTTTAAAGCAACATTAGTTGATGGTGCATTTCATGAAGTAGATTCTAGTCCATTAGCATTTGAGTTAGCTGCAAAAGGTGCTTTTAGAGATATGGTGAACAAAGCTGGTGCAATATTACTTGAACCTATTATGAAAGTTGAGATAATAACTCCTGATGAGTACATGGGGGATGTTATAGGTGATATTAATAGTAGGAGAGGTAGGGTTGCTGAAATGCAAGATCGTCACAATACTAAAGTAATATTAGCATTTATTCCTTTGGCAAAAATGTTTGGTTATGTTAAAGATTTGCGCTCTATGTCTCAGGGTAGAGCACAATATAGCATGTATTTTTCTTGTTATGAACAAGTACCTGATAATATAGTGGCAAACGAGATAAAAACTAAATAATAGGTGTAATGTTATGGTAGAAGAAAGGAAACCACATATAAATGTAGGGACAATAGGGCATGTTGATCATGGTAAGACAACATTAACAGCAGCGTTAACAACAGTGTTAGCGAAGAGGTTGAGTGGAGAAGGTAATAAAAGTGTAAAGTATGACGAAATAGATAAAGCACCAGAAGAGAAAGCAAGAGGAATAACCATTTCAACAGCACATGTAGAATATGAAACAGAGAATAGACATTATGCGCATGTAGATTGTCCAGGACATGCTGATTATATAAAAAATATGATAACAGGTGCTGCACAAATGGATGCAGCAATATTAGTAGTATCTGCAACAGATGGAGCAATGCCACAAACAAGAGAACATATACTATTAGCAAAACAAGTTGGAGTAAAAGATATAGTAGTATGGATGAATAAGTGTGATGTTGTAGATGATGAAGAAATGTTGTCATTAGTTGAGATGGAAATAAGAGAATTATTATCAAAATATGGATATCCAGGAGATGATATAGATGTTGTAAGAGGATCTGCAGTTAAGGCATTGGAAGAAGAAACAGGTTCAGGAGTCTGGAGTGAAAAAATAATGGAATTGATGAATGCCTTAGAAAAAATAAGTTTACCAACAAGAGAAAAAGATAAGCCATTTTTAATGTCAATAGAAGATGTATTTTCAATACCTGGAAGAGGTACAGTAGTAACAGGAAGAATAGAGAGAGGAGTAATTAGAGTAGGAGATAAAATAGAGATAGTAGGGTTACGAGATATACAGAGCACAGTATGTACAGGTGTTGAAATGTTTCATAAAGCATTAGATGCAGGAGAAGCAGGGGATAATGCAGGTATATTGTTAAGAGGAATAAAGAAAGAGGATGTAGAGAGAGGGCAAGTATTGAGTGCGCCTGGTCAAATACATTCGTATAAGAAATTTAAAGCAGAGGTATATATATTAAAGAAAGAAGAGGGAGGAAGGCATACACCGTTTTTCTCAAATTATCAGCCACAATTTTATGTTAGAACAACTGATGTAACAGGTAGTATAAAATTACCTGAGGGGGTAGAGATGGTAATGCCTGGGGATAATATAAGTATCGAAGTAAGTTTAGATAAGCCTGTTGCTATTGATAAAGGATTGAGATTTGCAATTCGTGAAGGTGGTAGAACTGTAGGCTCTGGTATTATTACTGAAATTTTGGAGTAGTGATATATTGATGTTTAATAGGAGTGTAGCTCAATTGGCTAGAGCGTCAGTCTCCAAAACTGAAGGTTATGGGTTCGATTCCTATCACTCCTGCCGTTTAGTTTTAGTGATATGACATGTAGGTAGTCTGATAATGAATAATATTGCTAAGTTTTTACTTGGGGTAAAACAGGAAGCTTTACAAGTTTCTTGGGCTTCTAAAAATGAGGTTATAGGGTTTTTATTTATAGTAATATTAATAATTACTTTTATGTCTGTTTTGTTTTGTTGTGTGGATTTTTTATTTTTGAAGTTGATAAAGATAGTACTTGGGGTAATTTATGAAATATGAATGGTACATTATTCAGGTATCATCTGGTAGCGAAGAGAAAGTTTGTCAAACTATTTTGGAAAATTCTCGGGTATTAGGCTTGGAAGAGAGTTTCCGTGAAGTGTTTATCCCATATGAAGAAATTACTCGGGTAAAACATAATAAAAAGGTATTGGTAAAAAGGAAGTTGTCGCCAGGGTATGTGTTTTTGTATATGAGTTTACATGAAAATTCAATGAATTTTATTAGGAGTATACCTAGGGTATTGAATTTTTTAAATAACGATTTTGGTGTTCCTAAAGTTATTTCAGAAAATGAAATGGAGTCTATGCGTAAGAAAATGTGTCAAAGTGTAGTAGATGATACTAGTGTTGTTAATTTTGAAATTGGTGATGAAGTTGTAATTAATGATGGATTATTTCAAGATTTCAATGGTAAAGTTGAATATATTAATGATGATAAGAAAATAGCGGGAGTCAGTGTGATGATATTTGGTAGACTGACTAAGATAGAATTTAAGTTAGAGCATATACAAAAAGTGGAGGGATAATCGTGAGTGCTGTTTTAGTATCTAAGATAAATTTGATGATAGAAGCTGGGAAAGCTAATCCTGGACCTAAAATAGCTTCTGTTTTAGGACCTCGTGGTATACCAATGCCTAAGTTTTGTAAAGAGTTTAATGATATTACAAGTGGTGAAGGTAAGCAATATAAAGTTGGTGATCTAGTCACTGCTAGGATATCTATTTATAATGATAAGTCTTACAGTTTTACAATAAGCGATTCTCCTGTGTCTTATTTATTAAAAAAGGCTGCTGCGATTGATAAAGGTTCAGTAAATCCTGGAAAAGACAATGTTGGGAAAATTAAAATGTCAGCTGTTTATGAAATAGCTAAGCGCAAGATGTCTGATATGAATGCTGATACTGTAGAAGCTGCAGCGAAAATGGTTATCGGTACAGCATCTTCCATGGGTATTGTTGTAGTAGAAGAATAATTGAGTAGTAGTGGTTGTAGTAGAGGAAGTTATATGAATTCATTGATTAGTAATGAAGTTTATGATGTTGAGTCAGGTTTAAGGAAGGTTATAGAATCTGCTAAAGCTAATTTTTGTGAATCTGTAGATGTTGCAATAAATCTTAATATTAATAGTTCGAAATCTGATGAACAAGTTAGAGGATGTGTTGTACTACCTAAAGGGTTAGGGAGAGAAATAAAAGTTGCAGTGTTTGCTAAAGGTGGGTACTTGGAAATGGCTAGAGAAGCTATGGCTGATATTGTGGGTGATGAAGAGTTGATTGAAGAAGTCAAGAAAAAGCAATGTAAATTGGATGTAGATTGGTGTCTTACTACTCCAGATTTTATGGCATCAGTTTCTTCTATTGCTAAAATTCTAGGGCCTAAAGGGTTAATGCCAAATCCTAAATTTAACACAGTAACTTTTGAACTTGCTAAAGCTATTAAAATGATAAAATCTGGTCAGATTAAATTTAAATCTGATAAGACTGGTATTGTTCATGCAAAAATTGGGAATATTAAATTTTCTATAGAAGATTTGTTAGAAAACTTTAATGCAGTGATTAGTGCAGTAAAGCAGTGTAAACCTGCATCTATAAAAGGTTTATACTTTAAAGATGTATTTATTATTTCAACTATGGGAAAGTCTGTTAAAGTAGAAAATTTAAATAATTAATATTGGAGTAAAAGTAGTGAAGCGTAGCGATAAAGAATTACATTTAAGCAAAGTGGAAGGATTGTTTGTTAAGTTTAAATATTTTATAATTGCTAATTTTCAGGGTATGGTAGCTGATGATTTCTTTTCTCTAAGAAAAGAATTAAAAATGGCTAATAGTGGTTTAATGGTAGTCAAAAATAGCTTATCTCGTATTGCTTTAAAGAAAATGAACAGAGAAGAGTTAGCTGCTAAGTTTTTTGGTTCTGTATTTATTGTTTATTCAGATGACATCATAGTAATTTCAAAAATTCTTGCAAAGTTTATGAAAAGTAATAAAAGCAAGGTGAGTTTATTATGTGCATACGATAGCAATGAGGTATTAGATAGTGAGAAAATTTTATACTTTGCTAGTTTACCATCTTTAGGAGAATTACATGCACAAATAATGAGTATGATATCTTATAATATTCCGGTGAGATTGGCTTTGTGTTTAAAAGCTCTTGGCAATAAAGAGTGATACTATGTTTTAATTTTATACTTTTTTATTTTTTATGATTGGGGTTAATTATTATGAGTACTGTTGATATAGATAGTTTGGTGGAGCAAATTTGTAGCTTAGATTTATGTAAAGCAGCAGAATTAGTGGAAAAGATGGAGCAAAAGTTAGGGTTTCCTAAGGGTGGTTTGTTAACAGCTGTTCCGGCTGCAGGCGGTAATCAAGTTGAAGGTGGTGCAGCAGCAGAAGAAAAAACAGATTTCTCTGTAGTTTTTGAAAGCTATGCTGCAGATAAGAAGATTTCTGTGATTAAGGCAGTAAGAGAGTGTACTAGTTTAGGATTAAAAGAAGCAAAAGAATTTGTTGAAAAAGAAGGTGCAAAAGAATTGATAGAAGGTAAAAAGTATAAGAAAGAAGAAGCTGAAGAAATCAAGAAAAAGCTAGAAGATGCTGGAGCAAAAGTTAGTATCAAATAGTTTTTAATGTAGCTTTTATTTGTAATTTATTAATCTTGAGGGATTTTAATGTCTTCTTCTGTAACTTCTACTAAATATGTATTAAATTCTTTTAATTCAGTGCCTAGATTATCTTATGCAAAGTCAATAGATATAAAAGATTCGTTAACTGATTTAATAAAAATACAGAGGGATTCATACAATGCATTTATTGGGATAGATCAAAATACTGAAAGTGGAATAAAGAATATTTTCCAATCTATGTTTCCTATACAAGACTTATTAGGTCGGGCTGTTCTTGAGTTTGTAAGTTATAGTATTGGTGAGCCACAGTATGATGAGTATGAATGTATAAAAAGGGGTATTACTTTTTCTGTACCTATACGTATAGTTCTGCGTTTTATAGTATGGAAGGTTCAGGAAGTATCTTTCAAGGAAGTAAAATATGTAGTAGATGAAGAAACATCAGAAAAGAGTATAAAATATATAAAAGAGCAAGAGGTTTCCATAGGAGATCTTCCTACCATGACTTCTCATGGGACGTTTATCATAAATGGAATAGAAAGAGTGATAGTATCACAAATGCATCGTTCTCCTGGTGTATTTTTTGATAGTGATAAAGGAAAAACTTATAGTTCTGGGAAATTAATTTATTCGGCCAGAATTATTCCTTATAGAGGTTCATGGTTAGACTTTGAATTTGACATAAAAGATATACTTTATTTTCGCATTGATAGGAAGAGGAAGCTACCAGTCTCTTTACTTTTAAGAGCTTTAGGTTTATCTAATAATGATATTTTGGATACTTTCTATGATAAAATACGTTATGTAAAATCTGAAAAAGGATGGGTTGTTCCATTTGTTGCTGATAGATTTAGGGGTGTTAGATTATCTCATGATCTTATGGATTCAGATGGTAATGTATTGGTGAAAGCTAATACCAGAATTACTTTAAGAATGGCTAGAAAATTAGCTAATGATGGGCTTACGAAGTATTTAGTTCCATTTAATGAAATTCAAGGATTATTTATTGCTAATGATTTATTAGATTCAACTGGAAATGCTTTAATTATATCTGCAGGAGAAAATATTACTAGCGAGCATATAAACAAACTAGAATTGTTTAATATAGAGGAAATCTTTGTTTTAAATATAGATTTTCTAACAGTTGGTCCATATATTTTAAATACCTTATTTTTAGATAAAAATGTATCTTATGAAGATGCGCTGTTTGAAATATATAAAGTTTTACGTTCTGGTGAATCACCTAGTTTAGATACTATAAAAGCCTTTTTTGATGGGTTATTTTTTGAAAAAGAAAGATATGACCTATCTACTGTTGGAAGAATAAAGTTAAATGATCATCTTGGGTTAAATGTTAGTGAAGATATTACGGTACTAACTAAAGATGATATAATTCATGTCATAAAGAAATTAGTGTTATTGCGGGATGGTGAAGGTTCTGTTGATGATATCGATCATCTTGGTAATCGTAGAGTAAGATCTGTTGGTGAGTTTATTGAGAATCAGTTTAGGATTGGTATATTGCGACTTGAAAGAATGATCATGGATTATATGTCTTCGGTCAATTTTGATAATGCAATGCCATGTGATTTTGTAAATCCTAAGGTTTTGGCTACTGTTTTGAAAGATTTCTTTAGCTCTTCTCAGCTTTCCCAATTTATGGATCAGACTAATCCATTATCTGAAGTTACTCATAAACGTAGATTATCTGCTTTAGGTCCAGGTGGTTTAACTAGGGAAAGAGCAGGTTTTGAGGTTAGAGACGTACATCCAACACATTATGGAAGGATTTGTCCAATTGAAACTCCAGAAGGCCAAAATATTGGATTGATCAGTAGCTTGGCTATTTATGCCCGTATTAATAAGCATGGGTTTATTGAGAGTCCTTATAGAAAAGTGGATAAAGGAGTTGTTACTGATAAAGTAGAATACCTGTTAGCTATGCAGGAAAGTAATTATTATATAGCTGATGCTAGTGCTACTC
Organism: Ehrlichia chaffeensis str. Arkansas; assembly: GCF_000013145.1. Classification (NCBI taxonomy): domain Bacteria; kingdom Pseudomonadati; phylum Pseudomonadota; class Alphaproteobacteria; order Rickettsiales; family Anaplasmataceae; genus Ehrlichia; species Ehrlichia chaffeensis. Next base: position 978,319 of record NC_007799.1, on the reverse strand, counting down.
TTGATGAGAATAATCAGTTTGTTGATGATATGCTTTATTGTAGGCATGATGGAAATTTTGTAATGGTTAAGAGGGAAGAAGTTGATTATATAGATGTTTCTCCAAAGCAAATAGTTTCAGTTGCTGCGTCTTTAATACCTTTCTTAGAGAATAATGATGCAAACCGTGCCTTAATGGGTTCTAATATGCAACGTCAAGCAGTACCTTTATTAAAAGCAGATGCTCCTTTGATTGGTACTGGTATGGAATCAATAGTTGCTGCAGGATCAGGAACAGTTGTTTTAGCTAAACGTGGAGGTATTGTTCATAGGGTAGATGGACTGTATATAGTTATTCGTGCGTTTGATCAGGAAAAAAATGAATATTTAGGTGTTGATATTTATAACTTAAGGAAATTCCAACGTTCTAATCATAATACTTGTATTAATCAGCGACCTTTAGTTAAACCTGGAGATTATGTAAAAGCAAATGATGTTATAGCTGATGGATCAGCAATTGATCAAGGTGAGCTTGCTTTGGGTAAGAATGTGTTGGTTGCGTTTATGTCTTGGCAGGGATATAACTTTGAAGATTCAATAGTTATTTCAAGTGAAGTTGTAAAGAAAGATGTATTTACTTCAATACATATAGAAGAATTTGAATGTGTAGTTAGAGATACAACGCTTGGTCCGGAAAAGATTATGAGGTCTGTTCCTGATATCAATGAGGATAGTTTATCTCATTTGGATGATGTTGGAATTGTTAATGTTGGAGCTGAAGTTTCTGCAGGAGATATTTTGGTTGGTAAAGTGACACCTAGACCACCAGTTTCTTTACCTCCAGAAACAAAATTGTTAGTTACTATTTTTGGTGAAAAAGTATTTGATTGTGTAGATTCTTCACTATATTTGCCACTTGATGTTGAAGGGACAGTAGTTGATGTGCATGTTTTTGTGCGTCGTGGTGTTGAAGAAAATGATAGATCTCTTTTAATTAAACAAAATGAAATCAATGGTTTTATAAAAGAAAGGGATTATGAAATAGATGTAGTTAGTGAGTATTTCTATGATGAATTGAAAAGAGTTTTGGTGAGTTCTGGTGTACAGTATAATAATCAGAATATAGATGATTATTTAGCATCTATTCCAAAGAAGGAATGGTGGGATATTAACTTATCTGATGAAGCTATGTTGCTTCAAGTTAAGGACTTGAAAGAAAAATTTGATTCAATGATTCAAAATGCTCATAGTAAGTTTGATCAAAAGATAGATAAATTAAACTATGGATATGATTTACCTCAAGGTGTTTTGTGTATAGTTAAAGTTTTTGTTGCAGTAAAACATAATTTACAGCCAGGAGATAAAATGGCTGGTAGACATGGTAATAAGGGGGTGATTTCTCGTATTGTACCTGTTGAAGATATGCCATACTTAGAGGATGGCACTCCTGTTGATATTATACTGAACTCTTTGGGTGTACCTTCTCGTATGAATGTTGGGCAGATTTTAGAGACGCATTTAGGATGGGCATCTGTTAATTTAGGGAAAAAGATAGGGCATATATTAGATAACCTTGATGAATTGACGGTATCTCATTTAAGAAACTTTTTATATCAAGTATATGATGGGCAAGATTTAAAAGATAATATTCAGTCTATGAGTGATGAGGATCTTTTGGTTTTTGCAGAAAGATTGCGTGATGGCGTGCCTATGGCTGCACCAGTATTTGAAGGGCCAAAAGATAGTCAAATTTCTAACTTATTAAGATTAGCTGATTTAGATGTTTCAGGGCAAGTAGATCTTTATGATGGAAGAATTGGTGAAAAATTTGATCGTAAGGTTACTGTAGGATACATATACATGTTAAAGTTACATCACTTAGTGGATGATAAAATACATGCAAGATCTGTTGGTCCATATGGGTTGGTAACTCAGCAACCATTAGGTGGAAAATCTCATTTTGGTGGTCAACGTTTTGGAGAAATGGAATGTTGGGCATTGCAAGCTTATGGAGCTGCTTATACCTTACAAGAAATGCTTACAGTAAAATCTGATGATATTGTTGGAAGAGTTAAGATTTATGAATCTATCATTAAGGGTGATAGTAATTTTGAATGTGGAATACCAGAATCCTTTAATGTAATGGTAAAAGAGTTAAGATCATTGTGTTTAGATGTTGCTTTAAAGCAAGATAAGGATTTCTTAAGTAATGAAGTGAAAGATTAATAATTAAAGGTAGTAGTATATGAAGATGTTGGATTTGTATGGCTATACTAGTATTGCGCAATCGTTTGATAAGATTTGCATATCTATAGCTAGTCCTGAAAGCATTAGAGCAATGTCGTATGGTGAAATTAAAGATATTTCTACTACTAATTACCGTACGTTTAAAGTGGAAAAGGGAGGTCTTTTTTGTCCTAAAATTTTTGGGCCAGTTAATGATGATGAATGTTTGTGCGGTAAGTATCGAAAAAAGCGTTATAGAGGCGTAGTTTGTGAAAAGTGTGGAGTTGAAGTTACATCATCTAAGGTGCGTAGAGAAAGAATGGGACATATAGAACTTGTATCTCCTGTAGCACATGTTTGGTTTTTGAAATCTCTGCCTTCGCGTATAGGTGCATTACTTGATATGCCGCTTAAGTTGATAGAAAATATTTTATATAGTGGTGATTTTGTAGTTATTGATCCAATTGCAACTCCATTGTCTAAGGGTGAAGTTATTAGTGAAAGTGCTTACAATCAAGCAAAAGATAATTATGGAGAAGATAGTTTTCTTGCTTTAACTGGAGCTGAAGCTATTAGGGAGTTGTTAGTGCGGTTGGATTTGCATGCAATTAATGCAAATCTTAGAGTAGAGTTGGAATCTACAACTTCAGAAATGAAGAGAAAAAAAATAGTAAAAAGATTGCGTATTGTTGAGAATTTTATAAATTCTGGTAACAAACCTGAGTGGATGATATTAACAGTTATACCAATTTTGCCACCTGATTTAAGACCACTTGTTTCTTTAGAAAATGGAAGACCAGCAGTTTCTGATTTAAACCATCATTATCGGACAATTATTAACCGTAATAATAGATTGGGTAAGTTATTAAAATTAAATCCACCTGCGATTATGATCCGTAATGAAAAGAGAATGCTACAAGAAGCAGTAGATGCTCTTTTTGATAGTACACGTCGTAGCTATGTTTCTAATAAGGCAGGGAGTGTAGGGTACAAGAAATCATTAAGTGATATGTTAAAGGGCAAGCAAGGGCGTTTTAGACAAAACTTGCTAGGAAAAAGGGTAGATTATTCTGGTAGATCAGTAATAGTTGTTGGTCCTAACTTAAAATTGCACCAATGTGGATTACCTAAGAAAATGGCGTTAGAATTGTTTAAACCGTTTATTTGTTCAAAGTTAAAAATGTATGGTATTGTGCCAACAGTAAAATTGGCAAATAAAATGATACAAAATGAAAAGCCAGAAGTTTGGGATATCTTAGATGAAGTAATACATGAACATCCAATATTATTAAATAGAGCACCTACTTTGCATAGATTAGGTATACAAGCATTTGATCCAGTTTTGATAGAAGGTAAAGCAATACAATTACATCCTTTAGTGTGTAGTGCTTTTAATGCTGATTTTGATGGTGACCAAATGGCAGTACATATTCCATTATCATTGGAAGCTCAACTTGAAGCTAGGATATTAATGATGTCTACTAATAATATCTTAAGTCCTTCTAATGGTAAGCCAATAATTGTTCCTTCAAAGGACATAGTGCTTGGAATATATTACTTAACTTTACAAGATCAAGTTCAATCTGAAGATGAGATATTATTCTTTGGTGATTTTAGTCATGTGGAATACGCTTTACATAACAAAGATGTGCATTTATGTAGTCAAATTAAGTATAGAATGACTTATTGTAATTATGATACATCGGATGGGAAGCCTTCATATTATTCTAAAATAATTGAAACAACTCCTGGTAGGTTGATATTATGGCAGATATTTCCACAACATAAAAATTTGACTTTTGATTTAATAAATCAAGTTTTAACTGTAAAAGAGATTACATCTATAGTTGATTTGGTATATCGTAGTTGTGGTCAAAGTGAGACTGTTGAATTTTCAGATAAGTTGATGTCTCTTGGTTTTAAATATGCTTCGCAGTCTGGTATTTCATTTGGATGTAAAGATATGATTATTCCAGATACAAAGACAATGCATGTAGATAATGCTAGTGAAAAAATCAAAGAATTTGCTGTTCAATATCAAGATGGTTTAATTACAAGAAGTGAAAGATACAATAAAGTAATAGATGAATGGTCTAAGTGTACTGACTTGATAGCTAAAGATATGATGAAAGCTATTTCTGTATATGATGTAGAAAGTAAATTAAATTCCATTTACATGATGGCTCATTCTGGTGCTAGAGGATCTGCATCACAGATGAAACAATTAGCAGGAATGAGAGGATTAATGGCTAAACCATCAGGTGAAATTATTGAAACTCCTATAATATCTAATTTCCGTGAAGGGTTGAATGTATTTGAATATTTCAATTCGACTCACGGAGCAAGAAAAGGTTTAGCAGATACCGCTTTGAAAACTGCGAATTCCGGATATTTAACTCGTAGGCTTGTTGATGTTGCTCAGGATTGTATAGTTGTTGAGTACGATTGTAAAACACACAATGGATTTGCAATAAGGTCTGTTGTTGAAGGTGGGACTGTAGTTGAAACATTAGATAATATAATACTTGGAAGAGTTGCTGCTGTTGATGTTTATAATCCTATTACTGAAGAGTTACTTGTTAAAGCTGGAGAGTTAATAGATGAAGCTAAAGTTGAAAAAATAAAAATAGCAGGATTAGATGCTGTAAAAGTGAGATCTCCTCTTACTTGTGAAGCGAAGAAAGGTATTTGTGCTTTGTGCTATGGTAGAGATCTTGCTATTGGTGATGTTGTATCAATAGGTGAAGCTGTTGGTGTAATAGCAGCTCAGTCTGTTGGTGAACCTGGAACACAGTTGACTATGCGTACTTTCCATGTAGGTGGTACTGCAATGAGAGGTGTTGAAACTTCAAACTTAATAGCGTTATTAGATGCTAAGGTAAAGTTAGTAAACAGTAATATCGTTGAAGACAAGCATGGTAATAAGATTGTCATGAGTAGATCTTGTGAAGTAGTGTTACTTGATAGTGTAGGCAATGAAAAAATGCGTCATAATGTACCTTATGGAGCAAGACTTTATGTTGATGATGGTCAGTTAGTAAAAATTACAGAAAAAATTGCTGAGTGGGATCCATATACAATGCCTATTATTACAGAAAAAACAGGTATCATTAAGTATATGGATTTAATAGATGGTGTGTCTATCAATGAAGTCTTGGATGAATCTACTGGTATTTCTAACAGAGTAGTAGTTGATTGGAAATTACATTTACAGGGTGCTAACCTCAGACCTAGGTTAGTTCTAATTGATGATAATGATAATATAATAACATTATCCAATGGTTTGGAGGCAAATTATTTCATACCAATAGGGGCAGTGTTAAATGTTCAGGATGGACAAAAAGTTCATGCTGGAGATGTAATAACAAGAATTCCAAGAGATTCTATAAAAACTAGAGATATTACAGGGGGGTTACCAAGAGTAATTGAATTGTTTGAAGCACGTCGTCCAAAAGAACATGCTATAGTAAGTGATATTGATGGTTATGTTGAATTTGGAAAAGATTATTATAGATCTAAAAGACGTATATTTATTAAGCCAGTCAGTGATACCTTATCACCTGTTGAGTATTTAGTACCTAAAGGTAAGCATACTATTGTAAATGAGGGAGATTTTGTACATAAAGGGGATTTATTAATGGATGGTGATCCTGATCCTCATGATATATTACGTGTTTTAGGAGTTGAAGCATTAGCAAATTATATGATTTCTGAAATTCAGCAGGTTTATAGGTTACAGGGTGTGCGTATTGATAATAAACACATAGAAATAATCTTAAGACAAATGTTGCAAAAAGTTGAAATATTTGAACCAGGAGACACTATGTATTTGGTTGGTGAAAATATAGACATGGAAGAAGTAATAAAGACTAATGATAATATGGTAAAAATGGGTAAATCTCCTGCTAAATATGCTCCAATACTTCAAGGTATTACTAGAGCGAGTCTTGATACTAACTCATTTGTTTCTGCAGCGTCATTCCAGGAAACAACAAAAGTATTAACAGAAGCAGCCTTTTCTGGTAAGGAAGACTCTTTATATGGGTTAAAAGAGAATGTAATAGTAGGTCGATTAATACCTGCAGGTACAGGGTTCTTAATGAATAAGATAAAGAAGTTGTCTTTATTAAATAAAGAGGACTATTCTATGTATTATAATAATGAATATCAAGATTCAGCATTACTCCAAAATGATAATAATGCTTTTAACCAGGAACTGCATAAAGATACTGGAAATATTGTTGATTATTAAAGCATCTAAGTCTTAATTATTGATGGGTGGAGAGGTGGTTCTTCTTCTTGTGAAGAGATGTAAATTATATGGTAGTGTTTCTTTCTGTTTGTGGGTGCATCTCAATTAAAAGGATGATATGTAAAGTAAATTATTACTTCTTACTATGTTTCGATAGGGTTTTTTTGTAGTGAGAACTTGTATTTGAGTGTATTTTGTCAAAAGTCCAAAATAGGGGTAGCTGATAAATATTAAGTTACAGTGCTGTGGAGTTTTTCATATGTTGGATGAAATATTAAATCAAGAACTTATTAAATTAAAGGTTGATAATTTATATAGAGAACCTTCTACTGTAACTAGATCTGAAGTAGGTTGTTTGGTTTGTCAAAATAACGAGAGATTAGTTTCCTTCTCTTGTAATGATTATTTAGGGTTAATAGGTCATCCTTTATTAAAAGAGTCAGCTATAAATGCGATAAATAATTATGGTGTAGGTGCTGGTGCCTCACGCATGGTTACAGGGAATAATATCCTTTATCAATGCTTAGAAGATAAATTAGCAAAGTTATATCATACAGAAATGGCTTTAGTATTTAGTAGTGGTTATTTAACAAATGTAGGTGTTATTTCTGCTTTAGTGCATAGACATGATATGATCATTTCTGACAAATTAGTACATTCTTCTATTATAGATGGTATTAAACTTTCTTCTGCTAAGCATTATAGGTTTGAGCATAATGATTATGGACATTGTGAAGATATATTAAAAAAATATAGGAGGTTACATAAGTACTGTTTTATTGTAGTTGAGCAAGTGTATAGTATGAATGGTGATATTGCTCCAATTGATCAGTTAAAAAAATTGGCGGAAAAATATAGTGCGTGGCTTATTGTGGATTGTGCTCATGGATTTGGATTAATACCTTGTGCTAATTCAGATATATACATTGGTACTTTATCTAAAGCAGTTGGTGTTTTAGGTGGATATGTATGTGCATCGGAGGTTGTTATAAAGTATATACAGAATAAAGCTAAAACTTTTATATATACGACTGCTCTACCTCCGATGGTTATTGCTGCTGCGAATGCTGCGTTGGATATTATAAGTGCATCTGTTAATGATATACCTATTAAATTGGCTAAATTTTTTTGTAAAAATCTGAATCTTGCTGAACCTAGTAGTCATATAGTACCATTAATTATGAAAAATATGAATAGCGTTTTACATGCACAGCAAGTGTTAAGGGAAGCAGGTTTTCTTGTTGTGGCAATACGTCCTCCTACTGTACCGACTCCAAGACTGAGATTTGTATTTAGTGTGAATCATAGCTTATCAGATATAGAGAAATTGTGTGAAGTTATAAAACGAAATAAGTTAGCCTAAACAACTGCTATTGCATGAAAACATAATATTAGTATTTATCTTAGTATAAAAGTGATAAGTGGACCTGTTTATTATCATTAAAAAGTAAAGCATGTTACTTTGTATTAATTGTGAAGTTATAAAATGAAATAAGTTAGCCTAAACAACTGCTATTGCATGAAAATATAATATTAATATTTATCTTAGTATAACAGTGATAAGTGGACCTGTTTGTTATCATTAAAAAGTAAAGCATGTTATGTTTGTATTAATTGTGAAGTTATAAAATGAAATAAGTTAGCCTAAACAACTGCTATTGCATGAAAATATAATATTAATATTTATCTTAGTATAACAGTGATAAGTAGATCTGTTTATTATCACTTAAAAGTAAAGCATGTTACTGTTTATATTAATATTGAAGAAGGTTTAAGTGGTGTTACTCATATTTAATTACATGTTATATAGAATATTTTTGTAGATTTAAAATCGTAGCATATTTTTGGCTAATATTGGAATGAGGATTGTTTTGTTATTTGAATAATAATATTAGAGTCTGTTGATAATTTAGGAATATTAATAATAGATGCTAAAGAGACTTTAGGAATTCTCTGTAAAATTTGTGTTATGACATTAATAAAATAAAAGGAAGTGCAAAGTGCCTATTATATGAAATATCTGCTGTGGATTTGGAATGAAGAGTTGAAAATTTGTTTACATTGTATAGATAATCTATATGATTGAAAGTGTGTTGGGGCTGTAGCTCAGTAGGATAGAGCGTTGGATTCCTAATCCGAAGGCCGTGCGTTCAAATCGCACCAGTCCCGTGGAATATGTGATAGTGTATCTATAGATGATAGAAATTTATAGTTTATTATTCGTTGATAGTTTTGTAGCTGCTCTTATTTTACCATTAAATAAAATATTGATATTTAAAATAATGGCTTATTTTGGGGGTTATAGTTATCCTTTGATGCTTTTAGTATCAACGTTAGGTGCAGTTATAGGAGGGGTGATTAACTGGGTATTGGGTAGAATGATAATTTTTGCACGTGTGGAGTATCATAAAGTGCAGGATGATTATGGAAAATTAGGTGTTTATATAAAGTTAGCCTTAATGTTGTTAACATTGCTATGTTCTTGGATTCCAGTATGGGGAGGCATAGTTAATGTATTATCAGGATATTTCAGAGTAGAAATGTTGAAACTAGTAGTATTACTTTTTTTATCATATTTAGGGTATCTTACTTATTGTATAATAACTTTATAAATAGCTGGTGTTAAGGAAATTAGAAGTTGAGTACTTTTATACAGTGTTGATTAAATAGGTGGTATTTAGAGTATAGTGTGAATTTATAGAGTGTGTTTTAAATCAATAGTAGTGAGGTTTTTATCATTTATTGTAAAGTTTAGTTATCCCTGATGCTGGGGCAAATGTATTTCTGTGGTGTATAGTTTTACCATACTTATGTAAAGACTCTAAATGATGTTTAGTACCATACCCTTTATTTTTGTTCCAGTTGTATTGTGGGAATTGTATGTGTAGTGTTTCCATTAGTTTATCTCGTGTGACTTTTGCAATTATAGATGCTGCTGCAATTGATATACTTATGTTATCTCCATCTACAACGGCTTTTGCATTCCATGGTAGCTCTGGAACTTTATTTCCATCTACTATTACATAATCTATATTAGAATTTAACCCTCTAAGTGCCCTTTGCATAGCAATATGTGTAGCATTTAGTATATTATACTGGTCAATTTCATGCACTTCAGCAAGCCCTATACTCCATTTTACCATAGGAGTGATTATATTATAAATTTCTAGCCTTTTTTTTGGAGTGAGTTTTTTTGAATCTTGAATATTGTATGTGATGTGATTGTCATGTTTTGGAAAAAAAACAGCAGCTGATACTACAGGGCCAGCTAATGAACCATATCCTACTTCGTCAACTCCTACTATAGTACAGTGTTTATTATTTATTAATTTTGATATTTCATTTTCTATAGAAAAATCTGGCATAAAGCTTATTTTAGGTTTTAGTAAGGATTAGTTGTAAAGTATATTTATACTTTAGATTTGCTTGTGAAGAAAGTTTTTTAGCGTTTAAAGGTAGAGGATTATGTATTAATACATATTATAGAAAGTTGTAGTTTAAATGAAAGCTACAAAGTGATATTAATATTTTTACTTATTATATTAATTTTTATATTGACCATTATCTTTTCTTATTCATATAATAGCATGCTTATATGTTAATTAGTGTAAAGGTAGAAAAATTTGTGTAAATAATGTTGTATAAAGAAAATTGATATAACGGTTTTTTTAAATATGGTAGCATATTTTTGATTAATATTGAAGAATGTACTGTTTTGTTGTTTGAAGGATGATATTAGAGTCTGTTGATAATTTAGTTCTAGATTCTAACTATGGCTTTATCTAACTTTATAATGACAAGGGCTTTTTTAAGAGTTTTGATCTGTAGTGTACTGTTTAGTGAGCTAATTAAGTAGTGTTCAATATACTTGTGTTTATTTGAGCACAGCTTTGTATTGCGTAAGTTTTTACCAATCAATTTTATAAGTTTAATGCGGATGTGTAAGTAAGAGCTGACAATTGTTTAATGGAAAATAGATGAGGGAACTTTTGTATAAAAATAGTAAAGATATTAATTATCATAGTAAAATTTTTGATAATTTGAGTTTGTGCTGATGTTAAAATATTGTGTTACTGATAGTAGTAGAGAACGTTCTATCCCGCAATGTACTACTCAATGTGATAAAACAAGCCGTACTATTACTGATTTTAATGGTCGAAAGCCGTATATGATAAAAAGATATTTTGTTCAATTTGGTTCTCATAAAGAGATTATAAAAGACTTAAATGATAGGGTAAGACACGTATATATTGAAATGTGTGATCTTATTAATCAGTTGTCTAAAGAAGATAGTAGGGCTTTCTTTTCTACTTTGTGCTCTTCTTGTATGACAAGTTTTTTTTATGACTTGAGCTATCTTCAATATGACTTGAGTATTTTTCTTGGATGTCAATCGCGTTTATTGGAAAAGGTACCTAATATTGTAATCAGTGAAGATACGCTGTGTAAATTGTGTGAAGATCTTGTATCGAATTACTTTAGTATTAATAATATTTTGTTATCAGATGCAGCTGTTTCTTCAGAACAAGCAATAGAAAGTGCAGGTAGTGCTACTGCTTCTACTGGGGTAGGCTCTGTAAGTAAACAGCAAGATATGGGTGGTGGTCTTGGTGTTGTTAGTGATGGTAACACATTGTTGATAGGCGGACAGATGGAATCTGTATTATGTGTAATGAGACAGACGCAAAATATTTTACTAAGATTGCAACGGCAATGTCATAGTTCTAATCAATTTATGGCGAGTTCTGTAGATTTTCCTTCTGAACAATTTAGCGATGTAAAAGTAGGGATACATAATTTTCAAATATCTCTGGATAATATGTTTAGGATATTGAAAAGGTTAAATAGTGTGTTGAATATAATATTATTGGAAAATGAAGAAAAAAAGTCGGAATTTTCAGCCATAGAATCAAGCATATGTCAGAATGGTAGTGACCCTAGATTGGTTAAAGTATTGATTCTAAATCATATGTTAAATCAAAAGAGATCTAGATTATCTAGGATGAGTTATCAAAGTGTGTCTAGCTCAAGAGAAAGAGAATCGTGTGATTCTATAGATATGAATGAAACGGTTGAACATGTGGTACTAACGAGTGAAGAATATAGTACTCAATTCTCAGAGATTAGTTATGGTAGTGATGAATGTTTTGAGGAAAATAAATCAGGTAGTGCTAGCAGTGTAGCAGATGGCAGAAGTATAGCAGATGGCTTAAGATATGATATTCCTTTGAAAAAGCCTATACCTGTGAATGTTGTTGATCAGAAGATGAGTGGTACGGATGTTCCATCATGTGGTGGGGAATGCGATATCCATTCTTCAAAAATTAATGATAGTAGTAGTCAACGTTTTGGAAAGTATAAGTTGAATAGTACTAGTAGTGTAGCAGATGGCTTAAGATATGATATTCCTTTGAAAAAGCCTATACCTGTGAATGTTGTTGATCAGAAGATGAGTGGTACGGATGTTCCATCATGTGGTGAGGAATGCGATATCCATTCTTCAAAAATTAATGATAGTAGTAGTCAACGTTTTGGAAAGTATAAATTGAATAGTACTAGTAGTGTAGCAGATGGCTCAAGATATGATGTTCCTTTAAAGATGCCTATGCCTGTGAATATTGTTGATCAGAAGATGAGTGGTATGAATGTTCCATCATGTGGTGAGGAATGCAATATCCATTCTTCAAAAATTGATGATAGTAGTAGTCAACATTTTGGAAAGGACAAATTGAATAGTACTAGCAGTGTAGCAGATGGCTCAAGATATGATGTTCCTTTAAAAAAGCCTATACCTGTGAATGTTGTTGATCAAAGAATAACTGATATGAGTGTTCCATCAACTAGTGGAGAAACTAACGTTGATTTCTTTTCGTCAATAGATGGTCATTTTACTATTACAAGTGAATCTGGTCAGCTGGTGGAGTCTGCAACGTTACACTTTGGTTCAGATGTTAAGGTAGAATGCGGTCAGAGTATCTCAAGTAATATCCAAAGTAGCTTTGTTGTACAAGATGGAGTGACTAGTGAAAGAGATTGTATTTCTGATAAGATGTGTACGCTTGTAAATCATCAAGTATTTCAGTACATGAAAAGTGAAGAAGGTAGGAATGATTTGTTAAAAATATTGATTGATGATGTGGGTGGTATTGATCGATTAGTTAAGGTATTAGTTCCAGAAATAGGTAAGGATGCTCTTATAGATATGTTCCCTACTATGTCTTTATTTGATATTGAAAGTAACCTAAGTGATGTTGTTATGAAAGATGATGAAGGTGTTTTTATAAGGTATTGTAAGGATGGTAAATTGAAGCCAATGCATTTATTACAAGAGTTTATCTCTTATGTGAATACCAGAAATCAGGGGGAAATTGAAGAGACTGTAGTATCAGAACAATTGCATGGTACTATAAGTAAGCATTTGAGATCTAATATAAGAAGCTACAGTAGAAGTAGAGACGTTGTTTTAAGAAGAAGTAATTCGGCTAGAATAAGTGGTGAACAACGTTTTGAAAATATTATGGTTTGTCAAGATATTAATGTCACAGATGATATTGCTGGTCATATAAAATGTAAAAGTTCGGATGTTGTGTTAACAAATAGTGGGACTAGAAAATCACAGTCTTTTAGAGGTGTATCTCAATTGTATTCTAAAGAACGCCCTTTACTTGTTGATTATGCAAGATCATATGACTGTTCAAGTAGACAAGATGTTTCACTTGGTTGTGTTTCAAGTTTGAAGAGATCTATATTTAACAAAGGGAGTAATTTAAGCTGTAGGTATGTAATTTATAATGATGTTATGTTAGGGGATTTTGTAAAAAATACATTTGATAATTTGCGTAAATCTGTCAGCACGGTTTTAAAGTTTACAGATAAACTATCTATGCAAGATGATAGTATCTTATTGCATTGGGTCTTGTTCTGTATAATAAATAACCCAAATTTTGATAAGTGTGAATCTGTTATTATGAACGATTTAAAGTCGTGTCGTTTGTATTATAAAATGATTATTTCAGTATATCATTTGTATTATAACAAAATTACTTCAGTGCCTAATTGTCAAAATTTACTTTTACATGTTAAGAATCTACAAGATATGTGCTGGGTAGGTTCTTATGTGAAACCTATTCATACTTTATTTCATAAAGGAGAAATGAAGGGTGTATATTTTTGTGTTGGTAAGGATTATGTAAAATGTAAAATACAACAATATATAGGTACGATAAATGTAAGTAGTGTTGCTAAGTTAAGAGAGGTCTTTAAGGTTATCGATTTAGAAAGTATTACTCAAGAGAATCTTGATTCATTTGTAGTAAAGGATAATTTAATTGTCTCGTTTAAGTATTTTAAATCTGCTAGTGGTAATTGTCGGTTAGATGCATCTAAATATAGTAATGTAATTATAAAAGGTGACATTCCTGTACATGTGACTTTGCATTGTAATAATGTTTTTGTATATGGTAATGTGAAGGGAAGATTGTTGTCGTGTCGTGATTCAGTAAGAATTGAGGGATCAGTTAGTGGGAGTATTGAAGCTAAACACAGTGGAATAGATACATCTATGGTTTTCATTGCAGGTAATGTAGAAAAATCTTCAATAGTAAAAGTTGAAAACAGTGTAGTGGAAGTTTGTGGCAATGTTTATGGTAATATTGAAGTAAGAAGTAGTAATGTCATACTAAGGGGAAATGTATATAAAGGAAGTTGTGTAGTTGTTATGCTTGGAATGTATTTATATTTTTCTTCCATTGCTAAGGGTAATTTTTTTCTAAGGGGAATAAAGCACGTATTTATTAATGGAATTATTGACACTAGTAATTTATGTGCGCATGAATGTAATTTTTATATTAAAGAAAATAGAATATTTAAACTTAGTAATGCATGTATAGATTGTGAAGTCAAGTTTTTATCTCGTGACCTTGATGTACTAGAGTTACAAAGTGTAATGAATAAAAAAGTGCTTGAGAGAGATACTGAAAGTATACAAACCAAAGCTCTGTGTAATCAAGCAATTAACATAGATCAGGGTAGTCATATGCAGCAAGTTAGTCACTGTGTTCATGATGTCAAAATTAATCACTTGTCAGATTTAATGACAATATGAATTTACAACTTTAGATTATTTCTATGACAATTACTAAATTGTTGTATGAACACCAAAGGATATATTATTGTCTATTATTACGAGTATTTATTGAAGATTTATATACTTGCAATTTTATTATCAATATCTATTACACCAGACATTGACTCTTCATCTATAGCTAAAACTGTTATTTTGTATGGGCTAGAATATTCTGTAACATTTATACTTACTGTGCCAGGAGTAAGTGTAATAGAATTTGCAACTGTTGATATATTTAAGCCGGTAATTTGCTTGGTTTCTATTACTCTAAAAATTGGTGGATTGATTGTTATACTCAAATTCCATATTTTTTTTATTATGTGTATATTAGACAGTACAACCTGTTGCATGATCCAAAAAAAATAACGTAAAAAGTGAAATGTGAAAGGAAGGAATTGTTTTTTTGATATGTAGTAAGTGTAATTCTTATTTGCTGGTATAACATTCTGTAGCATTCTTGCTATGACTAGTGTAATAATACAGCTTGTAATACCTGATGTTATAAAAAATAGATCAAGATACCCTGATAGGGCAAACCAAAATATGAACAATGTGAAAAACGCCTTCATTAATTTTATGTTCTTAAAGTATTTTAGATATAAGCAGTATAAGCAGTGTCAATATAAATACTACTAATTATTTATTGCTAAATCACAATAGTGTTTTATTATAACATACTTGATTCTAAGGCATTGTATAATAGTTTTATTAATAGTATGCAAGTGATTTATATTGTTAATGTGATATTAATATTCTGTATAACTGGGGTTGTATTACATAATTTTTATGGCATTGATAATGATAAAATTGTGGAATTTGGTTTGTTGAATGATGTGGAATTTGTAAAAAGTGATGATTGTTTTTTTAGAGATTCAAATCAAAAAATAAAATTGTTTCCAGTAAATAGTGAGCTTATATCT
Organism: Ehrlichia chaffeensis str. Arkansas; assembly: GCF_000013145.1. Taxonomy (NCBI): domain Bacteria; kingdom Pseudomonadati; phylum Pseudomonadota; class Alphaproteobacteria; order Rickettsiales; family Anaplasmataceae; genus Ehrlichia; species Ehrlichia chaffeensis. Next base: position 962,818 of record NC_007799.1, on the reverse strand, counting down.
GTTGTAGATTTGCAGGATTGGTATTATCGCTTGTTGGAGCAAGAAAATAGTTTAAAAGATAAAGAGGCTTTGCTAAAAATTGCTGGGCAGCATAATAATGATCAAATGTTATATTTAGAAGAGATGAAAAAAAATTTAGTATCATTGATTAATATTAGTACTCAAAATTATGATGAAAAAGTGCATGGTTTAGTAAAAATATATGAAAGTATACCTGTAGAATTGGCTGCTGAAGTCTTTGAATTGTTGGATATAGATTCATTAATGTTAATAGCTAATAATATTGATAAGGATATTTTGTCGGATATATTGTTACATGCAAGTACAAATGTAGTTGAAAAGATTAAAGAGATATCTGCAAATATATCTAAGCAGCAATGTAATTATAATAATGGTGTTGTTAAAAATAACGTTTAGTTATTGTACTACATCATATAAGTTAACAATGAGTTATTTGTTCTCAGATTTTGTACCAGATAATACAGTATGTAATTGCATAAGATCCTTTATGGTTAAGTCTACTTCGATGTTGTGAATAGCAGTTTTGTGGTCAAAAAATAAGTTGAATTTCCTCCTATTGCTATTATGTATAAGTCTTTTTCCTCGTCCTTTTTAGTTATTGTACTATATCATATCAGTTAGCAATGAGTTATATTATTTCAGGGTTTGGTATCAAGATAGTACAGTATGTAATTGTATGAGACCCTTTATGGTTAAGTCTACTTCGATGTTGTGAATAGCAATTTTGTGGCAAAGAATAAGTTAGAATTTCCTCCTGTTGCTATTATGTATAAGTCTTTTTCCTCGTCCTTTTTAGTTATTGTACTATATCATATCAGTTAGCAATGAGTTATATTATTTCAGGGTTTGGTATCAAGATAGTACAGTATGTAATTGTATGAGACCCTTTATGGTTAAGTCTACTTCGATGTTGTGAATAGCAGTTTTGTGATTAAAGAATAAGTTAGAATTTCCTCCTGTTGCTATTATATATAAATCTTTTTCCTCTTCCTTTATTATTTTTTCAATCATTCCGTTAATCATGGTAATATATCCCCAGTATATTCCTGATTCCATTGCGTGGTATATATTATCATGTATTACTTTGTCTTGTTTTGAAATTAATACTTCTGGTAATAGGGCAGTGTATTGTCTCATACTTTTTGCTAAAATATGTGCTCCAGGTGCTATAGCTTGTCCATATATGCATTTATCTTTATTTAATAAGTTAAATACTGTTGCAGTTCCCATACCTATTATGAGTAAATCTTTATGGGGATATAAACTGCTTGCTGCAATTATATCTGCTAACCTATCTGATCCTAATACTTTGTTTTGTAAGCTTATCTTAATATTAAAAATGTCTGCATGATGGTTACTCAAAATTGTGGGATCTATATTAAAATAATTTTGACTTAATTCGATAATTGGCTTTGTTATACTTGGAACTACACTTGATATGATAATATTATTTATATTTTTGTAATCAAGGTTTAATTGATTCATTGTAGAATTTAAATATATGAAGTATTCATCAGCTGTTCTCCTAGATTGTGAAGAGATAGTTATCCTTTTTATAATTTTATTGTTTGCACAGATTGCTAATTTTATGTTTGTATTACCTATATCTATTGCTATTAACATGTTAAACCTGCTAGTGATTATGGCCTATTGCATGGCGTACTGTAGGAAACCCATCTGCGGCTAAAAGATCAGCTAACTCTAAGCTTATCTTATTAGCTATATTGAATCCATTGTAAACTATAGCAGTGTATAACTGTACTAATGATGCACCAGCTTTTATTTTTTCATATGCATGATATCCAGTACTTACTCCACCACATCCTATTAGTAAAAGTTTTCCTTGGGAAGCTTGATATATTTCAGACAATACTTGTGTTGATAAATCAAATAGTGGTTTTCCGCTTAATCCTCCATGTATGTTTGTATTCATATTTAATAGTTTGTTATGTTGTGATGAAGTGTTACTGATTATTAAACCGCTAATTTTATATTTTATTGCTAAATCTACAATATCTTGTTTTTTGTTATCATTAATGTCTGGTGAAATTTTGAGCATTATAGGAACAGATTCTGCATAATCTGCTAGCTTTCGAACTTGAGATATAGCTGTTAATAATTCTGAAAGAAGATCTTTTTTTTGAAACTCATCTAATCCTGGGGTATTGGGAGATGATATATTAATTGTAATATAATTACTTAGACCATATACTTTCTTTACTGAATCGAAATAGTCTTGGATAGGATCACTGGATTTTTTGTTAAATCCTATGTTAATTCCAAATATACAATGGTTAAGTTGAATGTTATTTACTTTCTTTATTAAGAAATTTATCCCCTTATTATTAAAGCCTAGACTGTTAATTATTGCTTCTTTACTAATTAATCTATGTACACGTGGTTTTTTATTACCATTTTGAGGGTGTTTTGTTACCGTTCCTACTTCAACAAATCCAAACCCAATAGACAATAAGGGTTGAATTACTTCTGCATTTTTATCAAAACCAGCAGCAACCCCTATAGGGGTTCTGAGAAGCTTATTGAAGACTTGTATATTAAGAGATCTTGGAATTTCAATTTTTTTTGTGGGGATGAAATTGTTCTTTAGTGCAAAAATTACTAGTTTATGTGCAATTTCTGGTGGTATACAAAATAGCGGATTGGTAAATATATGTTGTAGTGACACAATATTTGGTGGTTAGTTTATACTTAATATGCACTGATTATATCAGTTTTTTATAAAAATACTACTTATATAACTAATAAATGTGTATAACAACTGTTAAGATAATGAAATATATAGAATTATACTGTAAATTGCTTATACTAAAAGTTGAGAGGAATATAATATGAATATCTTATCTGTTGATAATGTTCAAGATTTACAAAATTTGCATGCTATATCTCACCCTATTGAAAAGATAGATCAAGAAATTATAGCGTTAGCTAATGATATGATGAAGGTTATGGAACATAGTAAGACTGTAGGGTTATCTGCAGTTCAACTTGGTAATCATAGTAGAATGTTTATCATAAATATGTTTAGTGGTTTATTTGATATTGCACAGGATATAAAAGTTTTATCTGGACATCATTCATTACATGGTAAAAATATGATATGTATAAATCCTGAAGTTCTCAGCTTCTCTGCTGAAACTGTTGATTTATTTGAAGGATGTTCATCTGCTAAATCCTATGGATTGATTAATATTACAAGACCAAAACATATGGATTTGAGGTATACAGATTTGTTAGGGAATGAATGTATAGTGAGGGTCTATGGTTGGCTTTCTAGATGTATACAACATGAACTTGATCACTTAAATGGAATATTATTAGCTAATGTTGTAGATAATATAAAAAATAATTGTGTACATAGTATTTCTCAGGAAGATCATAGTGTAGTACATATATTACTTGTAAATAAAAAATGATGTTCTTATTTATAGGAAATTTATGTAAGTAGTGCTATATTCTCACAGAAAACAGTGAATTATTTAAAAATGCATTATACATATGATAACGGTGCTAAATAGCATTTAATAAAATACTGATGTGTGTGTTACAATCAAAGTAAGATTAATAAGGTGATAGACTGTAAATAGCTTATTGATCTAGTTAATTAGGTCCTCTTATTTAATATAAAGTCTATGTTAGATTATGATATTTGATATTGCATAGACTTCTATATTGAATGTGGCACTTGTACTTAATTATTTAGTTAGAGATATAAGGTCAGTACTCAGGTGTGGTTTGCATGTGTTTAATATAAAAATGAATAGGAGTAGTATTCTTCAAAACAGTAATCTTGCTATATCTAGTTTACATGTACTGCATTTTCTCTAAATGTGTAATAGGTACTGATTGCTAGAAAAAATTACATATTGTTTTCTGAATGTAAAGTAGTAATATTGCTGAGATATAACTTTCCTCTTTTTATTGCTTCGATTACATTTGCAGGAGCAGTTCCTCCATAGCTCGTTCTACTGTCTACTGAGTTTTTTACCGATAATATTGAAAAGACGTCTTCAGTTATAGAAGGGATGATCGTTTTCATTTGTTCTAGAGTTAATTCATGTAGTTTACAGTGGTTTTGCTCTGCTAACTTGACTATTTGTCCAGTAGTTTCATGAGATTCTCTAAATGAAAGATTAAGATTTTTGACTAGCCAGTCTGCAAGATCTGTTGCTGTTGAATAGTCATGCTCTGCTGCTTTTAGCATATTACTTTTGTTAATGGTAATATTGTTTAACATGCTGTTCATTGCTTCTATACATAACATTAAGTTGTTTGCTGCATCAAAGACAGGTTCTTTGTCTTCTTGCATATCTTTGCTATATGCTAGTGGTAGTCCTTTCATGACGACTAATATTTGGTTTAATGATGCAAAAATCCTTCCAGTTTTTCCTCTGATAAGTTCTGCTGCATCTGGGTTTTTCTTTTGTGGCATTATTGAACTTCCGGTTGTGATATTATCGGAAAGTGTTATAAACTTAAAATTGTAGCTGCACCAAAGTATAATTTCTTCTGCTAACCTTGATAAATGCATTATGCATATTGAAGCATTTGATAAAAATTCAATAACATAGTCTCTGTCTGATACTGCATCTATAGAATTTTCTGTTGGGCTGTCAAATTTTAGTTCTTGTGCGATGAAATGTCTGTCTATTGGAAAAGATGTTCCTGCTAATGCTGCAGATCCTGCAGGACATTGATTCATGCGTTTGTGTAAATCTTGCCAGCGTGAACAGTCTCTTTTTAACATTTCAAAATATGCCATTAAATGATGACCTAATGTTACAGGTTGAGCAATTTGTAAGTGTGTAAATCCTGGCATGATAGTATCGTAATTAGCTTCAGCTATATTAAGTATAGTCTGTTGTAATTCATGTAATAGCGTTTCTAATTTTACTATTGATTTCCGTATCCAAAGTTTAAAATCTGTTGCAACTTGATCATTACGAGATCTTGCAGTATGCAACTTTCCTGCAATGTTACCTATCATTTTCTTTAAGTGGTGTTCTATGTTCATGTGTATGTCTTCTAGGTCTGTGCTGAATTCAAAAGTGCCAGATGAAATTTGGTTTTGTATAACTTCTAGTCCATGAATAATAAGTTGACCTTCATATTTGCTAATGATTTTTTGGTTAACTAACATTTTACAGTGTGCTATTGACCCAGATATATCTTCTTCATATAGTATTTTGTCAAACGATATTGATTCATTAATCTTTTTCATAATGTCACTGGGGGATACAGTAAACCTTCCTCCCCATAAAGGATTTTTCATATAGTTGCTTTTTGGTATGGTTTATTGAGATATTATCTTGTAAATAACTAAAAATTACAATGATATTTATTTTATGGTTATTTAATGTCATTGATGTATGTTTTGTATTATAAGGTATTGTAATGTGGAAAAAATTGTTAAAGTTTGTAAAGAGTTACAAAAAACCTTCCTCTCCACCATAAAGGGTTTTTGATATGGTTGCTTTTTATTATGGTTTATTGAGGTATTATCTGTAAATAACTAAAAATTACAATGATATTTATTTTATGGTTATTTAATGTCATTGATGTATGTTTTGTATTATAAGATATTGTAATGGAAAAAATTGTTAAAGTTTGTAAAGAGTTACAAAAACCTTCCTCCCCGTAAAGGGTTTTTGATATGGTTGCTTTTTATTATGGTTTATTGAGGTATTATCGTAAATAGCTAAAAATTACAATAATATTTATTTTATGGTTATTTAATGTCATTGATGTATGTTTTGTATTATAAGATATTGTAATGGAAAAAATTGTTAAAGTTTGTAAAGAGTTACAAAAACCTTCCTCCCCATAAAGGGTTTTTGATATGGTTGCTTTTTATTATGGTTTATTGAGGTATTATCGGTAAATAGCTAAAAATTACAATGATATTTAATAATATGGTTATTTAAGTCATTGATGTATATTTTGTATTATAAGATATTGTAATGGAAAAAATTGTTAGAGTTTGATAAAGAGTTACAAACATGTATAGTGCATAGTAGAAAATAAGTATAAGTAATGGTTTGAATATCTTATGTTGGGTAAAGTAAGATTGTTGTATTAGTTTTGTATTTTACATGCGTATGTTAAAGTGTGATGTAAGTATAAGTATTTTAATTTGTGTGATTTGATTGTAGTGTAGCTATAGTACAAAAATTTTTTGTATTGGTCATGCTATTACTGTTATTTATGCAATAATGTTTTTTGTTCAGTAAGTAGTGACCTATCATTTAAGTTGTTTAATATATAGGGAGAGATATTATGAGTATAGTTATTGATGGACCTAGTTTTACTTCTGGTGACTGTGCTAATGTTTTGGTTGTATTGCTTCATGGAAGAGGAGCAACTGGTAATAGTATACTGTCAGTAGGACGTTTAATGGGTGAACTATTGCCTAATGCTCACTTTATAGCTCCTAATGCTCATATGAAGTATGGAGATGCAGGGTATGCATGGTTTAATGGACGTGATTTTTCTGAAGATGTGATATTTGCTGATATGGAAAAAACAGCTTTGATTGTGAATAATTTTATAGATTTACAATTGAAAAATACTGGATTGAGTGATGATAAGTTAGTTTTAGCTGGGTTTTCTCAAGGAGCAATGTTAGCAGTACATATAGCATTGTTGAGGAAAAGAAAATGTGCTTCTGTAATATCTTATTCAGGGGCTATAATATGTCCAAATTACTTGAAACATAATATAAATGTAAAACCTGATATTTGTATAGTTCATGGTACAGAAGATGATGTAGTGCCGTTCTCATTTTTTAATGATGCAGTTGGATTTTTGTTAGATCATAATGTGCCTTTAGAAAGTCATGCAATTCCTGGTTTAGATCATAGCATAAGTAATGCTTGTATAGAGATAGGAGCAAAATTTATAATGAATAAGATTTCTTGAATCTTTAATCTCTAATTAGTTTTTTAATAAGTTCTTTAATATTTGATATGTGTTTTTACTGATGTATGAAATGCATTCTACATAGTAGTACTTTTCTTGATAAATCTATGTAGAGTCATATTATGTTTTATTAGTATTTTTAGTTAAAAAGTTAATAAGTAATGTAAAAATAGTTAAGAACACAGAAAATACTATAAATGTTACCAAATATATAATCTATTGTATGTTAGGAAATATAGTTTAATTTTTCATAAAAGAAGGGTTATTGTATTGATATGCTCAACAAAAAGTTGTACGTATCAGCTGTATTGTTTTATATTATTTCAAATCTGATATTAGTTTGTATTTATTAACAAGTTAATAATATGGAGGATATAGTTATGACTAGATATATTTTATCGATAGATGGTGGAGGAGTTAGGGGCATAGTAGCAGCAACTATACTACAAGAGATAGAAAAGAGAATAAATAAACCGTTAAGTAAGATATTTGACTTAGTATCAGGTAGTTCAGTTGGTAGTCTTGTAGGTGGAGCGCTTTGCCTTAAGAATGCTGATGGTATGCCAAGATATAATACAAGGGATTTATTAGACTTGATGTTAAAGTATTCTGGTAAAATTTTTTCCAATTCTGCTGCTAGAAATGCTTTTGCATTAATTTTTGGTCCTAAATATTCTGATAAAAATTTGAATTCAGTACTAAAAGAAATATTTGGGGATGTTGCAATGAAGGACTTGATGACAAATTTTATTGTACCAAGTTATGATTTATGTTCTAATCAAACAGTAATGTTTAGAAGTTGGGTAGATAAGTATCATGATATAAAAGTATCTGATGTGACAAGGGGTGCTGTAGCTGCTCCTACTTATTTTACTCCTAAAAAAATAATTGTAGAGGGTAAAAAAAACATTATTGATTGATAGTTCTATTGTATGTAATAACCCTATAATAGCAGCATATGCTGGAGCACAAGTATTATATCCAAATGAAAAGTTATGTTGTTTGTCTGTAGGATGTGGTACTGTAAATAAGGATTTTTCAGATTTGCAAAATTCGTTGTTGTATTGGTCTAGTAAGATACTTTTTGTTATTATTGATGCTGGTTTGGATGCTATAGATTATCAAATGGCTAGACTTGTAAAAGGAGAGGATACGTATTGTAGGATTTCTGGTGATATCATATATTCTACGTGTGATTTTAGTGATGCTTCTCCAGGAAATATACAAAATGTACAAAAAGATGCTCAAAAGATTGTGCAAGAGAATGAGAAAAATATAAATGATTTCTGTGAGGTGCTTTTAAATGATGAAAGAATTCAACGTTTATAGGTTATATGTTGAAGAGTCAATGATGATATGTTGTGTACTTTTGACTGTGTTACATTGTGTCATTATGATATGCTTTTTATAAAATTTTGTAGGCTGAAAATGTCTAAATGATTACATATTTGCTTTAGCAGGTAGATATGTAATCAATAGTTAAGGACATATTTGGTACAGAGTGCTTTTGCCTATTCATATTTTTTATCTTTATTTCAGAGATACGTTGTCAGTGCTGCTGTAAATTAGGAAATACATAAAAAATATCTGAAAGGTGTAAGTGAATATTTTTTATTATTATGTGCTGTAAAATGGCTAACGTGTTATTCTTAAAAATCAATGCTACTAATTTATAATGAGAGTACAATAAATATCTTAGATCATTAAATAAGTAAGATAACCTTATTATGTATTAAATAATTAAGTAGAGTGTGAAAATGTCTGTGTTGGTTGATGTTAAAGGTAGAGTATGATTAAGAAAGATCCTATTGAATTGTTTGATTTATGGTATAATGAGGTATTAGCAGTTTCTTTACAAGATAAAAAAGATCCTACAGCAATGGTGCTTGCTACATGTAGTAAAGATTTGAAACCTTCAGCAAGGGTTGTTCTGTTAAAAAAGTATAGTGATCAAGGTTTTGTATTTTTTACCAATATGAATAGTCGGAAAGGAAAAGAAATGGCAGAAAATCCTTCTGTTGCTCTTGTTTTTGATTGGAGTCGTATTTCAAAGCAGGTTAGAATTGAAGGGAGAATAAAAATGCTACCTTGTAATGATGCAGATGAGTATTATGCATCTAGACCTCGTGGTAGTCAGATAGGTGCTTGGTGTTCTAAGCAGTCAAGTGTTTTAGAAAATAGGGAAGATTTTGTTGAGTTAATAAAAGAAATGACAATAAAATTCCATGAAAAACCAATACCTAGACCAGATTATTGGGTTGGAATAGTAGTGGTTCCAATGTTAATGGAATTTTGGCAGGAAGGTTTAAATAGGATTCACACTAGATATCAATATACTAGGGATAGTAATAATATGGATAAATGGAATGTTGTATCGCTGTATCCATAACTGTAGGGTTAATGATGAATATGTTTACAGTAAAACTTAAGTGAAATTTTTATAGTGAATAGAATTTGTTTGAATAATTAATACATCTTGGATAATGTTCATAAATAAAGAGTATAGTTGCTTGTGTTCATGGTGTAAAATTAATATGATATGATTTTATAAGTTTACCTAAAGTTATAAATTTATATACAACAATTAATTGCTTTTAAAGCTTTATATGATAATCTGTTAGTGTTAGTATTGTTTTGGTTTACTTCGAAAACTTAAGTGTTAAAATTCTGATTATACTAGCTACTAGAATAGCTTATTTACTATATAGGGGATGAAATAAGTAAATATTTATTGGTTTTATCAATGTTGTTTATTGATGCATGACTGATATAGCAATACTTATCTGCTTGTTATAAGAGCTTGTTGTACTCTACTTCTGTATAAAGTAAAAACGAAATTGAGTGTATTAATTTTATTTCATTCTCTAAAACTTTGTGTAGTAACTTGTGTCTATTGATTTGGCTTACTTCTAAAAAATCATTAGATACTACCTGTATTTTTAGATGTGAAATATTGGAGATGGAATGGAAATTATGACCCTTATGTTTTTGGGACTCATCTGTTATTTCGAGTTTTAATACGTTTAATGATGATGTAATTTTATTCCCTATTTTTTGAATGATATCCATTAGTTTTTGCAATGTTAACTTTGTTGTATTGTAACATTTTTATTTTGCGTAGTTAATGGTTTTTTAAATAATAGCAAATTTACTATTAATAAAAATTTTAATGAATAATATGATATTTGGCATTTTTATGCTAATAAGAGATATGTTAATTTTTTTTTTGTTATGTGAGGAATAATATTATGAGATTGTATAAGTATATATATGTATGTTTTTTTCTATTGCCATTTAGCCTAATGGCATGTGTGACTGTTGTTGATACGCCTGATGAATGTGTGAATAATTCATCTGGTATAAATCCTTTTTTCAAAACAGAGGAATATTCTAAGTGTGGTACTCTGCCTAGTCCTCCTCTGCTTAATGAATTTGATAAAGCTGTCTTAGATGTTTGTGGTGATTGGGGTAGTACTCCAGGAGTAGAGGATTTTAAAAATATATTAAATGAAGAAAAATATAAAGAATATGTTGATGAGTTATATCAAAAATTAGATCATCAAGTGTTTACTCCAAATGCGGATCTTGAGACATTTAAAAATGAGTTAGCAGAGTTGTGGTTTAATAGAGATGGATTTACTCATATAATGTGTGGACAGCCTAAACTAGGTAGATTAGGTGGTATGCATTTCTTTGGACGTTACTTGCAGGCTCAAGAGAATAAGTGGGTTGGTAGATATTATGATGATGATTTGACTGATGAAGTTAGTGATAAAGTATTTACTATTGGAGTTATGTTTAAAAATGTTAATGGGCAATTAGTAGTTGATCCTAGAAAGGGTTATGATTTCTTACATGCTAATGAAATTATATTACATGCTACAAGTGCTTACAAGGGGTTGTCTCAAAATTCTCAATTAGCGGAACAAAGAAATAGGCATTGTCTTTATGGTAATGAAGATGTTACTTATGTATTTGTAGCTCGTAAAAATTCTATTGTTACATTTTTTGCAGATTTAACTCCAAATTGTAGAAGAGGTGAAACAGAATGTAGCTGTATCAAATAGTCAGTATCAATTTATTGTGCTACTGTACGTTAATTATGTAGTAAACTGTACAGTAGCGCATTATTATTGGTTTTGTTTTTACTGAAGAGATATTAATTGCTTAGCTATTACTTGCTAAAGTAGTTTTTAGTGTGTATGTAACATAGGTAAAATTTTAAGTATTGTTTAGCCATTTTATTTTGTAACTTTTGATTGTGTTTTACTAATGAATAATAGTACTAATATAGTTTTATGTAATACAATGGTGTATATCTGTTCATGTAGCAGAGGTGTTAGTTTTGTTTTCTAGTAGATGGTTTTATGATTAAGGGTTATTGAGTACCACTGTTACTTGTAAGATTATGGGTTTTTTATATTGTTGTAGTTATATCTTAATTATAAGGTTTAGTACGTTATACAATATTATGAAATAAGTATATAGGATGTTTTTTTAAATGAGTGGTTATCTTGCAATGATAGTTTTGCATGCTGAATCTTATGTTTGTTATGTATGTTTAAGGTAGTGTTATGGAAGTTTTCAGATATATTTGGGTTCTTTTGTTACAGTAAGTTTTATTGTTTGTTCATGCACTAGTGTTCCTGATGAAAGCTTAAAAAAACATCAAGTAAAATATTCTGGATATTTAAGGAATGAATCATAATGAATACTATTTTTGAATCTGCTGGTGGGAATATTAACTGTAATTTTCCTTGTTCCTCCAGAACTTAATGAATTTGTTGATAGGGAAATCCTAAATGTTTGTAGGAACTAGGTTAATACTCCTAAAGCAGGCCTTTTTAGAATTATGTTAGATAATACAGAATATATTGATAAGCTTTATGAGAATTTGCACCATCAAATATTTACTCCTAGCACAAATGTTGCACATGGGTTAATACTTCTAGAGTAAACCTTTTTAGAATTATGTTAGATAATACAGAAAGAGAATATATTGATAGGTTTTATGAGAATTTGCACATCAAATATTTGCTCCTAATGCGAGTATTACACATGGGTTAATACTTCTAGAGCAGGCCTTTTTAGAATTATGCTAGATAATACAGAATGTAAGGAATATATTGATAAGCTTTATGAGAATTTGCACCATCAAATATTTACTCCTAGCACAAATGTTGCACATGGGTTAATACTTCTAGAGCAAACCTTTTTAGAATTATGTTAGATAATACAGAATATATTGATAGGTTTATGAGAATTTGCACCATCAAGTATTTACTCCTAGCACAAATGTTGCACATGGGTTAATACTTCTAGAGCAAACCTTTTTAGAATTATGTTAGATAATACAGAATATATTGATAGGTTTATGAGAATTTGCACCATCAAATATTTACTCCTAGCACAAATGTTGCACATGGGTTAATACTTCTAGAGTAAACCTTTTTAGAATTATGTTAGATAATACAGAAAGAGAATATATTGATAGGTTTTATGAGAATTTGCACATCAAATATTTGCTCCTAATGCGAGTATTACACATGGGTTAATACTTCTAGAGCAGGCCTTTTTAGAATTATGCTAGATAATACAGAATGTAAGGAATATATTGATAAGCTTTATGAGAATTTACACCATCAAGTATTTACTACTAATGCAAATATTGCACAATTTAAATATGAACTAACAGAATTATGGTTTAATCAACAAGCTTTTGTCCATGTTGTTTGTGGACAACCCGAAAAACTTAAATTGGGTTGGTGTAAACTTTTTAGCTGTTATGTTCAAGCTCAGGGGAATCATTGTGCTTGGTAGGGATTATGATAGTGCTATTGTTGATGTTACAAATTGGGGTAATATTTAGAATAATCACTTAACTATTGATTATAAGAAAAATTATGATTTTTTACGTGCTGATGAAATTATATTGAATGCAGTAAAAGCTTATAAAGCGTTTTCTAAGCGTGCGAAGTTGAGTGATTAGGATATGAAAATGTCTGTATAATAATGGTATAACTTATGTTTTTGTAATAAAGAACGGTGGTATTTTTTGCTTTTTATTCAACCTTAACGCCAAAATGTGATCTAGGGGGAAACGAAATGTAATTGTATAAAAAGAGAATACAGTATTTAAAGTGTCTTTGTTGTTTATTACTAAAAATAGTAATTGCATATATTAATTTATATATAATTTTTGTAGTGAATTAAGTTATTCATTAATAGATGTTTAATGATTTTGGAATGTTAATGCTTGATGGGAAAGATATAGTGTAAAAATACTGCATTATTGATGTTACTATTAATCATATATCAAGTGTTTAATGCAGGTAACATGATTGTTTTTTCTGATCATTTAATTTGTGTATTGGTATAGCACTCTAAAGTGTAAATAATTTGTACAAATCCCATGTTTTTAAACAAAATAAAAAGCTCTAAAATACCTATAGTTTATCAAACTCACCAACATTCATTCTTAAATTCATAGTTGTTTGCATTTGTATAATAACTTAAGTTATTGTTTTTGATAAATATTTAATCGTTTTAAATTTGGACTGCTTAATGAAAAACACGGTGGTGTTGAGGATACTACTTTATTGATTTTAGTGGAGTTATGTATTGTTAATGTAGAGTAAGCTGTTGATTTCCTAGTTATTAAAAGTAAGCGTTCGACAATTTTGTAACACTTTGGTTATAGTCATTTTTATTACCAATTTTGCTTTTTAATTTGTTGTTACAAATTATTATTGTATATCTGTCTATTAAATGTAAATTAAGTATTGCTTAGCATACAATAGTTTTGAGGGTGATTACATAAATTTATAACTCTCGCGAAAATATGTTTGTGTTATTTACACTATAAAGGTTGCTTATTAAATTTGGTGATTATGAGTCAAATATTTGTTCATCTTAGGTCTCATAGTGATTATTCCTTACTTCATGGAATGATAAAAATAGATTCTTTGGTGAACTTATGTGTGCAGTATAATATGCCTGCATTAGCATTAACAGATTCAGGTAATTTATTTGGATCTTTGGAATTTTCTGATTATGCATCGAGTTTAGGTGTACAGCCTATTATAGGCTGTAACATAATGATGAGCTATAATGGTGATAGTATTGGAGAACTGGTATTATTAGTAAAAGATCAAATAGGATATAATAATATCGTTAATCTTGTTAGTAATTCATTTAAGGATAGCCAGTCCAACAAAGTTAATAGAGTAGATTTAGAAAAACTTATTGATCTGAAAGATGGTATTATTGTTTTAACAGGAGGTCATGATGGATTTTTATCCCAACTTTTGTTAGGTAATGTTATTGACTATGGCATTATAGATAAGTTGTTACTTGCTTTTAATGGGAATCTTTATGTTGAACTTCAACGTCATGGAATGGAAGAGGAAAAAATCATAGAAAAAACACTTGTTAATTTTGCTTATGAGAAAGATTTGCCATTGGTTGCCACGAATGATGTGTTGTTTGCTAAGAAAAATGATTTTTTAGCGCATGATGTTTTATCTTGTATATCAGATGGTAATTATATTGCACAGGAAGGCCGAAAGATGTTCACAGAAGAGCATTATTTTAAGTCTTCTGATGAGATGTATAGGTTGTTTAAGGATATTCCTGAAGCAGTTTCTAATACTGTGTTAATAGCACAGCGTTGTTCTTTTATGCCAGAAACCAGGAAACCTATGTTACCTCATTTTCCTTGTTCAAGTGGTAAAAATGAGAGTCAAGAATTAATAAGTCAAGCTATTAATGGATTGGATAATCGTTTAAAAAGTAAAAGTTTATCTACAGAACAAGTTTCCAAGTACTATGAAAGACTGCATTATGAATTAGATATTATTATCTCAATGGATTATGCTGGGTATTTTTTGATAGTATCGGATTTTATATGTTGGAGTAAAAGAAATGATATAATGGTAGGTCCTGGTAGAGGATCTGGAGCTGGTTCTCTTGTTGCTTGGTCTTTGCAAATTACTGATCTTGACCCTATAGAATTTGGTTTAATTTTTGAAAGATTTTTAAATCCTGACCGTATTTCAATGCCAGATTTTGATATTGATTTTTGTCAGGAAAAGAGAGATTACGTTATAGAGTATGTAAGAAAGAAATATGGTTACGTTGCTCACATTATAACTTTTGGAAAATTACAAGCTAAGGCTGTGCTTCGTGATGTGGGTAGAGTTATGCAGATGCCTTATTTCCAGGTGGATAGAATCTGTAAAATGATTCCTCACAACCCAGTTAAGCCTGTTACTTTATCTGAAGCAATAGAGATGGATAAAAATTTGCAGAAAGAGCAGGATGATGATGAAACAGTTGCTAAATTATTAGAAATATCATTAAAGCTTGAAGGGCTGTATAGACATGTTTCGATACATGCTGCAGGTATTGTAATTTGTGATAGAGAATTGGAAGAATTACTGCCTTTATATTATGATAGCACGTCTTCTCTTCCTATTACACAGTATAATATGAAATATACTGAGAAAGCAGGATTAGTGAAATTTGATTTTTTGGGATTGCGGACTTTAACTGTAATAAATCAAATTTGTCATTTAGTTAATAGGGGAGGTCACAGTGTTGATATATCACGTATTCCTTTAAATGATAGAAAAACATATGAAATGTTGTCTGCAGGTGATTCTGTTGGTGTATTCCAGCTTGAAAGTTCGGGTATGAGGGAAGTAATTAGTAAGCTGAAGCCAGATAATATAAATGATATTATAGCATTGATTTCTCTGTATAGGCCAGGTCCTATGGATAACATTTCTATATATATAGCACGCAAGCATGGGTTTGAAAAACCAGATTATATACATCCAATTTTAGAAGATGTCCTTAGAGAAACTTTTGGGGTTATAATTTATCAAGAGCAAGTAATGGAAATTGCCAAGATTATGGCTGGATATAGTTTAGGTGAAGCAGATTTGTTAAGGCGTGCTATGGGAAAAAAGATTAAGGAGGAGATGGATAATCAACGCAGAACTTTTATAAATGGTGCTGTTAGCAATGGAATAGAGGAAGAGAAGGCAAGCTATATTTTTGATTTAGTAGCAAAATTTGCGGGATATGGGTTTAATAAATCACATGCTGCAGCTTATGCTTTGATCAGTTATCAGACAGCTTATTTGAAAGCTAATTATACGTTGGAATTTTTTACTGCTTCGATGAATTTAGATATAATGGATAAGGATAAGTTAGAAATGTTGTGTCATCAAGCAAAGTTGCATGGTATTGAAATATTACCTCCGGATATTAACTCTTCTAAAGTATTGTTTACTATTGAGGGTGCATCGTCTATTAGATATGCCCTTGGAGCTCTTAAGAATGTAGGACAGCATTCAGCAAAAGAGATAGTAGACGATGTTGCTTATAAAGACATATGGGATTTTATTGACAGAGTAAGTACTAAATGTGTGCACAAGAGAATACTGGAAAGTATTATTAAAGCGGGGGTTCTGGATAGTATTCATAGCAATAGAAAGCAGCTTTTTGAATCAGTATTTTTATTTTTAGATATTATTGAATATAATAAGTATAATGCTAATTTTAACCAATTTAGTTTGTTTAATGATAAAAATCATTATAAGTTATCAGAAACTGATGATTGGACTAAAGAAGAAAAGCTGAATAATGAGTTTTCCTCTATAGGTTTTTATCTTAATCATCATCCCATGGAAAACTATAAGTATCTTTTAGACAAATTGAATATAGGTTTTATTCACTACGATGATAAATCTTCTTATAATAATGTGATTGTAGGTATAATTTCTAATGTTAAAGTGCGTTCTACAAATAAGGATAAGTTTGCAGTTGTAACTCTTTCTGATCCTTTTAACATTCATGAAATAGTTTTTTATAATGGAAATATAATAGAAGATAATAAAGACTTATTTACTACTGGTGCATCTGTAATTATTGAGATGGATAATACTTTTTATAGTGCCTCAGTACGATTACTTGGTAAAAATATCTATAGTTTTGAAAACAAAATTTCTTCTATTATAAAAACTATGGTTATACATGTTAATGCTAAGAATAGTGTTGTAATAAAAGAGCTATCTAGTTTGTTGCAGAATAGGGGATCTACTGTTGTATTAATTGATCTGGTTCTTCCAAATGATCATGTGACAATTCAATTGCCAAATAGCTTTTTAGTTACTCCTTTAATTTTTGCACAAATTTTTAAGTTAAATTGGGTAAAGGATATTGAGATTAATAGCATTTTAGTTTAATGTTGCTTTAATTTATGGTGAGTTGTATTTAAAAATAGATAGCGTATTTCTTTTTAAATGTTTGATAACACAAAATATTTTACCTAAATAATTGTTGTATTAATTGGTAATTGTAATGTTTAGAAATGTATTATATGTATTCAGATGTATCGCTGGTAGTACTTTTCGTGTTTATGATTGGGTGAGTGTATAAGATATAACTTTGTATTTAATAATGTATTTTAGATTTTCTGATGTGTTGTACACTTTTAATATAATTTATTGATGATATCTCTAATGCTATTATATCTTTTTAATATATAGTTTGGAATATAGAGATCTAGAAATTTTATGATAATTATATCCTGATAGTAGGGGTAATATTTATGGTGATAATATCTGAGAGAATATATCGTATATCTGGCCATGTGAGCGTGCTGAAAGATAGTTTGCTTTCACATGCAACATTAATCTTAGCATCTCAGGTAATAGGTGTCACTAAAATTTATGATATTGTCTTTAACAGCGATATAGCACTTACTATTAAATCTTTAAATTCGCTTGGTATTAAAATTAAATATAATAAAAATAGTAAGATTTGTACTGTAGAAGGAATGGGTGTAGGAGGTTTCCTTTGTTCAAAAGATATATTATGTTTTAATGATCCATCTATTTATATGATAATAGGAAGTTTATCTAATTGTCCTTTTACATCTTTTCTACATGGAGAGGTTAATTTAAATATTAGCAATGTAATGAAGCCATTATTCTTAATGGGTGCGAGATTTATTTCAAATAATAATAAATTACCCGCTGCTTTAGTTGGCTGTATAGACATGTTACCTATAAAATATACGACTAGGGAAGATAGTGTAAAGATGGCAATAATGTTTGCTGCTTTAAATACGTATGGTACCACAACTATAGTTGGTACTACTGCTCAAGATAGCATTGTAAATATGTTACAACGTTTTAATGTTGCGATAGAATGTTTGGTGGATAAAAATTCGGTAATCAGTATATCTGGTCAACGTGAGTTATACTCCAAGAATGTATGTATTCCTAACGATTTTTTTTGTATGTTATCTTTTATAACTGTAGCATTGATTTTAAAGGGGTCAGAAATCACTATATTGGATGTTTTGTTCAATGATAAAATGAAAAATTTTTATAAAATTTTAGTGAAAATGGGGGGAAATCTTTTCTTTCTAAATCAGAGAAAAAATGCAGTGGGAGAAGAAGTTGTAGATCTTGTGGTTAAGGGGAGTGTTCTACAAGGAATTGAGTGGCTGTTCAATGAAAATTTTGATATTGATGAATATTTATTTATAGTGATGATAGCTGCATGTGCTGAAGGTATAACAGTTTTAAGTGGTGTATTAAATAGAACACTTACAGATAAAAGGTTAAGAGTGGTTATTAAGCAATTGATGAAATGTGGGGTAATGATAGAAATAGAAGCAGATCGCTTAATTATTTATGGTCATTCTAATAATATTTTTGATTGTGGTACAGTAGACGCATGTTACGATTTTAAAATTACAGTGTTATTTTTGACCATGGGTATGATTTCTAATAATTTTATTAAAATAAAAAATGCGAGAAAAACAAATGATTTGTTTGCAATAATTGAGTTATTTAATAAACATGGAGCGAAAATTAGAATTGCCTAATTTTTTATTTTAAAATTAATGTTAAAAAATGTATTGACATTAATCATATATTAATTGATAATTCAACCCATGGCTAAGTGTCATAATTGATGAAGTTGTTTGAATAGTTTAAGTTTATAGAATAGAAATAAAGGCGGCGGTGCATATAGCTATATTTATTTATATCATGCATTGACGTATTTTATTTATTTGTTTGCATGAGTCCAAGCCATAATTAATTATGGTTTGTCAAACTTGAGAGTTTGATCCTGGCTCAGAACGAACGCTGGCGGCAAGCCTAACACATGCAAGTCGAACGGACAATTGCTTATAACCTTTTGGTTATAAATAATTGTTAGTGGCAGACGGGTGAGTAATGCGTAGGAATCTACCTAGTAGTATGGAATAGCCATTAGAAATGATGGGTAATACTGTATAATCCCTGCGGGGGAAAGATTTATCGCTATTAGATGAGCCTACGTTAGATTAGCTAGTTGGTAAGGTAATGGCTTACCAAGGCTATGATCTATAGCTGGTCTGAGAGGACGATCAGCCACACTGGAACTGAGATACGGTCCAGACTCCTACGGGAGGCAGCAGTGGGGAATATTGGACAATGGGCGAAAGCCTGATCCAGCTATGCCGCGTGAGTGAAGAAGGCCTTCGGGTTGTAAAACTCTTTCAATAGGGAAGATAATGACGGTACCTATAGAAGAAGTCCCGGCAAACTCTGTGCCAGCAGCCGCGGTAATACGGAGGGGGCAAGCGTTGTTCGGAATTATTGGGCGTAAAGGGCACGTAGGTGGACTAGTAAGTTAAAAGTGAAATACCAAGGCTTAACTTTGGAGCGGCTTTTAATACTGCTAGACTAGAGGTCGAAAGAGGATAGCGGAATTCCTAGTGTAGAGGTGAAATTCGTAGATATTAGGAGGAACACCAGTGGCGAAAGCGGCTATCTGGTTCGATACTGACACTGAGGTGCGAAAGCGTGGGGAGCAAACAGGATTAGATACCCTGGTAGTCCACGCTGTAAACGATGAGTGCTAAATGTGAGGATTTTATCTTTGTATTGTAGCTAACGCGTTAAGCACTCCGCCTGGGGACTACGGTCGCAAGACTAAAACTCAAAGGAATTGACGGGGACCCGCACAAGCGGTGGAGCATGTGGTTTAATTCGATGCAACGCGAAAAACCTTACCACTTTTTGACATGAAGGTCGTATCCCTCCTAATAGGGGGAGTCAGTTCGGCTGGACCTTACACAGGTGCTGCATGGCTGTCGTCAGCTCGTGTCGTGAGATGTTGGGTTAAGTCCCGCAACGAGCGCAACCCTCATCCTTAGTTACCAACAGGTAATGCTGGGCACTCTAAGGAAACTGCCAGTGATAAACTGGAGGAAGGTGGGGATGATGTCAAGTCAGCACGGCCCTTATAAGGTGGGCTACACACGTGCTACAATGGCAACTACAATAGGTCGCGAGACCGCAAGGTTTAGCTAATCCATAAAAGTTGTCTCAGTTCGGATTGTTCTCTGCAACTCGAGAGCATGAAGTCGGAATCGCTAGTAATCGTGGATCATCATGCCACGGTGAATACGTTCTCGGGTCTTGTACACACTGCCCGTCACGCCATGGGAATTGGCTTAACTCGAAGCTGGTGTGCTAACCGCAAGGAAGCAGCCATTTAAGGTTGGGTTAGTGACTAGGGTGAAGTCGTAACAAGGTAGCTGTAGGTGAACCTGCGGCTGGATTACCTCCTTTTAGGCTTTCTTATCTAATGTTATTTTTTAGTAATGTTTTGATAAGCTGCTACGCCGTCTTTATTTCTATTTTGTCTAATTGTTTTGTCTAAATGGTTAAGGGTGTAGTTAATCTTTATCCTGTAATTAGGCATAAATTTCTTTTATTTTTATGAAATTTGATAATGTCAAAAGTTAGGCCTTTATCACCGCATTTACAAATATACAAAGTTGTATATAAGCTTTCTATTATGCATAGGTTTACTGGTATGATACTATTTTTAGGTCTGCTGGTTCTATCATGGGGTTTTATTCTTTCTTTTTTATGTCCTCAAGTAGTATATAGAATTTGTAGTTTTTTTTGTAATTCTTATGTTTCATTATATTCTCTAAAGTTAATAACTTTTATTTGGTTGAATGTATTGTGCTACCATTATATGAATGGTATAAGGCATATTTTCTGGGATTTAGGATTGGGTTTGAGTAAATCTGCGGTGAGAACTACGGGAGTGGTAGTTGTTTTTTTATGTCTAGTCTCATCTTTTATACTTTATAGTTTTTTCTTAAGTTAATGATATAAAATTATGGTTAGTCATTCAGTTTATCATTGGTTAATTCAAAGGGTTACGGCTTTTGTTTTAATTCCTCTTTCTCTGTGGTTTTTATTTAAGGTTCTTGGTGTTATTTCTATAATACTTAAATCTTTTCCAGAACTTCATTTGTCTATTTCAAATATAAGTAATACTGATCTTATTATTTTATTATGCTTTTTTATCTCTGCATTTTATCATGCGGTTCTAGGTGTACAGGTTATATTAGAAGATTATATACATTCTGTTGTGTTAAGAGCATCTGTATTTCTTGTTATTAAAGGAATTGTGATTTTAACTGTGTTGTTTTTAACATTTATAATTTTATATAGTGTACTGTTAGGATATTAATTCTGTTCATTTTTTATATTTAGATGAATAAGGGTTTTGATAGATAATTTCCCTGTGTGTTGTAAGCTAAATATTTTTTATTAGTTTTTATATAATATTTCAATTGTTTTTTATCTTCTTTATGTTCTTTATATTAAATATTTTTGATATTAATTTTTTTACTATTGTATAATATAGTTAAGTAGGTGTTTTTGTAATATTAGTGTTGATAAGATATGTTTAGTAATATTTTTAGGGCTATTAGGGGTGGTGTTAGAGCTATACCATCTACTCCATTGAAGATATTTAATGGTGTACGTACAGTATATGGTTTTTTTGGTGTTATACCAATACTTAGAGCATTTCCTACGTTTGGGGTTAATCAAAAAGTTAAGTGCAGAGCGCTACTACCAGCTTTACATAGAAGTCAAACATGTAAATATATACCAAGTAAATGTCATAATGTAGGATTAAAGATTGAAGGAGATTATTTAATATATAAAGGAAAAAGATATCCAGTTACTCCGTTAACAGGGCCTGACAAAATGCCAATTTTTAATGTGCAAGGACATATGTTATATGCAATAAATACTGCTGGGCTTAGTAATTATGAGGATTTTGAATCTAAAGAAGAGGAAAATAAAGTATTAGTTGTAGCTTTTGATGGAAGTAAATGTGTTGATCCTGTAGGGAAACGTAATAATAGAGATGTCATGTTGAGTAGTGAACATGAAGTTTATCCTTATTCATTTTCTGTTTGTAAATATGAGAATAAAAAGACTAACTTACCACTTTCTTTGCTTATGTTACCCTTTAATTTAGCTGGGTTAGCAATTGGGTGTACAGGTAGAACATTTGGTGCAATATTGTTAGGTGTAGCACGATGTTGTGATAATGTGTCTGCATATATTGCTCAAAGAGTAGATAAAAAAATAATACATACAAGTTCTGGGGTTTTACCAGGTAGGTATAGACCATATGCTGCTACATTATTTATGTTTTTCTTGTCTATTGTTAGTAATAGTTTAACATGTTGTTCATCTTTTGTCAGACATTCTGCTAGTTTGTGCGAAGGTATAATAAGATTCCCTAGTGCCATCACGAATGGTATACATAATCGTAATATGAGATGTTTACCAGTAATGGCGGGGATGTCTGCTATCAGTGATTCAGCTAGGTTATTGTGTTTAGGTATCAGGGATTCAGGTGTAAATTTTGTTAAAACAAGTTTACTATGTAAAGCTAGGTTAGGTGGAGATGAAAAATTTTTGAGAAGTCATGTAAGCGGACAATATGGTTTTATAGTAGATTCTGAGAGAGGTATAGAAGAGCCAAAACAGGAAGAACAGCAGAGTCAGAAGAAGAAAATTAGTCGTAGAGATTTGGAAGCAATAAGTAGACTTGGTGGTGAACTGAGTGAGCAAATTATATGTGGTACGAGTGAGGATATTAATAAAGAATTAAGTAAACAAAAAAGAACATCTGCAAAAACTGTATAACAATCAGATATTATCATAATAAAATTAACTGAATGATAGAATAAGGGTATTATTTATTTTCTGATAACGCTAATAGATTTGCGTATATGTGATTATTAAAAGTATTTGCAACAAAATATTATCACGTAAAACATTTTTTAAACAGGTGTGTAATATTAACAACATAATAAAATATTCTACTTCTGAATCTTTAATATATTTTTTTGCTTTATAGTTTAATGGTTAGACTGTTTATATGCATTAATTAATCTTAAAGTGTGTATGTGGAGGATATTAGTAAAGAACTAAGTAAACAAAAAAGAACATCTACTAGGCTGTATAAAACAGATATTATCATAATAAAATTAACTGAATGATAGAATAAGGGTATTATTTATTTCCTGATAACGGTAATAGATTTGCGTATATGTGATTATTAAAAGTATTTACAACATATTATCACGTAAAACATTTTTAAACAGGTGTGTAATATTAACAACATAATAAAATATTCTACTTCTGAATCTTCAATATATTTTTTTGCTTGATAGTTTAATGGTTGGACTGTTTGTATGTATTATTAATCTTAAAGTGTGTATGTGACAGATAAGACCTGAGTTATTTCGTTAAATTAAGAGCTATAAACTGACAGTGTAAAAATGAAATTTTCTCTATATAAAAGTTATAGATTTTTTTAAATTAAAGGTCACTACTGATTGTATTGTAGTTATGGAAGACAGGATTATTGCCTTTTCCTATTTGTGGTACTATCTTTATGGTATTGAGGATATATTGGATTGCTAGATTTACACTTTCTTGTATTGACATCTTCTGTGCTATAAAACTTGCAATGGCTGACGATAGAGTACAACCTGTGCCATGTAATTCCTTCTTAGATATTCTTTTATGTGAGAAATTTATAATTTGATTTTCTTCTGTTAGTAAAATGTTATTTATAATCTCTTGATTGATGTGTCCTCCTTTAATCAGAACGTGTTTAGTCCCAAGTGATTTTATTATCTTACTTGCTTTTGTCATGTCATTTTGATCTTTTATCTCAATTTGAGCTAAAGCTTCTGCTTCTGGTATATTTGGTGTAATTATTGTTGTTTTTGGAATTATATATTCTATAAAGTCAGAAATTGCACTACTGTCCATTAATCTAAAATTTGATGCCGATACCATTACTGGATCTACAATAATAGGGATATCTGGCAAGGATTGTGCTACTGCTTTTATTGCTTTAGAGGAAGGTAACATACCAATTTTAATGGTGTCTATATTAATGTCAGATAAAACAACTTCTATTTGTTGCTGGATAATATGTTGTGGCATATTATATACACTGTAAACTTGAGTTGTATTCTGTGCTGTTACTGATGTAATACAACTTGCAGCATAACATCCCAATGCTGATATAGTTTTGATATCTGCTTGGATACCAGCACCACCTCCTGAATCAGAACCGGCTATAGTTAATACTCGACCTTTATATTGATGTTTAGTCATTTTTTTCTATTATAGATTTTACAAATGGTATAGTGACGCCATTATTATAGTAAGGTAGGTTTCTGTCTATGCATTTTACTATATTGCTCAAATTTTGAAAAGAACGTTCTGTGTTATTGAGAATATAGTTTATAACTTTTAGTTCTATGTGTATTTGTTTATCAGCAAATAGTTTTATAAGCATAATTTTTAATAATTCTTCATCTGGGTTAGCTAATTTGGCACTCATAGTATGTAATATACGGGATTTTAAATCTTTTGTATGATAGTTGAGTAATGTTGGAGCTATAGAAGAAGTCATTAGTAATAATTTTTTGTTTTCTTTTATATAGTTGTAGTGATGTAACATTGATAGTTCATTATCTATGTTATCTATATTTTCAATTATAAAGGCGTTACCATTTGATATTGTGTCTCCTATATCTTTTTTAGTGTTGATTAGATGTTGGTCAATAAAAATGGCATTTTTAAGTTTTTGCCATATGTGTGCAAGATGGGTTTTACCTGATCCTGATTTTCCATATAGAATGAAGGAGTTCCATTCTTGATTCATTAGCATATTGTATGTTGTTCTGTTTTGCTCTAACAGTATGTAGTCGTGGTAATGGTATGAATAACTATCTTCAAGATCAAATAATGTTAGTTGCATTTATCAATTACCATGTATGAATTTATTTTCATTATAATAGTAATATTGTTGCTGCTGCCATGCTAGTAAATTTAACATATAGGGTAGTTGAATAACTGGTAAGTGGTATAAATTGTGAGAGGGATTATAAATACATTAATTGTGTAAGTACTATGTCATAAATGTATAGTTATGAATTCGTAAAAATACGTTGACATGTATTGATAAAGTTATGATACTAAAATCTATGCAGTTTTGTATTTGCAAGACTGATATGTTTACATCATGTTATATTAAGAGTATTTTTAGTACTCGTGTATTGTTTTAAGTTGTTTATAAATAAGGGTATATGGTAATACAGAGAAAATATAGAGCAAGTCGTAGGTTAGGTGTAAATCTTTGGGGTAGATCTAAGGATCCATTTAATACAAGGAATTATCCTCCTGGTCAGCATGGCGGTATGGGTTATAAGAAACCTTCTGACTTTGGTAAGCAGTTTGCAGCGCATAAGAAATTTAAGTTTTATTATGCTATAAATAGTAAGCAAATGCGTAATATTTTCTTGAAAGCTTATAAGAAAAGAGGCGATACTGGTGATAATTTTGTTGGATTATTGGAATCTAGGTTATCGAGTGTTTTGTATAATTCTGGGCTTGTACCAACTATTTTTTCTGCAAGGCAGCTAATATCCCATAAACATGTTTTGGTTAACGGTAAAACAGTAAATATATCTAGCTATGTTGTGAAAGTAGGTGATGTAGTTACACTAAAAGAAAAAGCAAAAAATTTACCTGCAGTTGTTTTTGCAGTGCAATCTCAAGAGCAAAAGGTACCTGACTACTTAGAAGTCGATACTCAAGAAAAATCTATAAGATATTTGAGGGTACCTAAGTATTGTGAAGTACCGTATCCAGCAACTATGGAAGTTAATTTGGTAATAGAGTTCTACTCTAGGTAGTCTGTAGGCCCACGTGGCGGAATCGGTAGACGTTGCGGACTTAAAATCCGTTGATCAATTAAGATCGTGGGAGTTCAAGTCTCCCCGTGGGCACCATTTTTACTAATGTTCTTCATACATCGAGTTGGGTTTTGATCTGGTGGTATTTACTAAACTGATTCCCACTTCAACTTATCATTTGAAACTTCTTTAACTATATAACTATTCAGCATATTACAATACTCTTACTGATACTTAAAGTGTGGATAGATGGACTTAAACCCCTAGAAGTTTCCTTACTAGGACTTAAACCTAGCACGTCTACCAATTTTGCTGTATCCGCACAAAAATCATCTCTAAAGTAATGTCAGAAAGCATTTTTTTTTCTTATTACGATATTTGTATAGTGAGCAAGAGTTAGAGTAATAATTGTTAAATGTGGTAGAGTTTTTTAATAACCCAGGCTAGTAAGTGGATAATATATCTATGCAAAAAATACTAAAATAGTATAATACCTAAAAATGCATGTGCATAGACTAATGAGCGATCAATTTTGCAAGCTAATTAATAGGTATGTAACACGTAGTGTTATTGTACTAGCAATTGTTTTGGTGATGTTTGTTATTAAACCTGTACTTGCTCCGTGTTGTACTGCTATGATAATGGCTTATCTTCTTAATCCATTGGTGGATAAGTTACAAAGATTTAAACTATCAAGGCAACTATCTGTTGCTATAATTTTGCTATCTTCGTTGTGTGTAATTATAGCATTTTTGGTCAGTTTTATTCCCCTTGCTTATTCTCAGTTGTTATCACTTATAAAGTTTCTTATGGAAAAAGTGCCATTGATTCATAAAGACAGTATCATTTCTCTCCTTCAGAAATATAATATGATTGATTATGAAGAAGTATCGGATGCAATAAAGTTGCCGCAAGCGTCTTTAAAAAGTTTGTTGCATTACGAAAACATTAAACCTCTTGTAAGTATTTTTGGAAATTTTCTAAAAAATTTAGATGGTATATTGTTTAGTGCAATAAATTCTAGTATAAGCATTAGTTATACAATTTCTATAATATTAATAACTCCTCTATTATTATTTTATATATTATGTAACTGGCCATCGATTGTTGAATCTGCTGATGCACTAGTTCCTGTAAAATATCAAAGTATTGCTAGATTATATACAAAAAAAATAGACCAAGTAATTTCAGCTTATATTAGAGGCCAATTAAGTGTATGTTTTATCATGGCTGTATACTACATTATATGTTTTAGTTTGGTGAAGTTAAAGTATTTTTTAATTATAGGTTTTGTATCGGGAATCATGACTTTTATTCCATATATAGGACCTATTTCATGTGCAATATTGAGTTCCATTACAACAATGTTACAGTTTAATGATTGGACGATGTGTGGAGTGGTAGTGACAATGTTCATTGTTGGACAGTTAGTTGAGTCGAATATTATTACTCCATTATTAATAGGAAAACGGGTAGATATACATCCTATATGGATAATTATTGGAATGATAACATGTGGATCACAAATTGGATTTACAGGGGTATTATTGTCAATTCCTATAACAGCAATAGTTGGTGTATTTGTAAGAGCACTTATAGCCCACTATATGGGTAGTAAATTTTATAATAATGCTGATTGAGAAACCATTGTGATAAATATAGTTAAAGGATAAGAAAACCTATAAATATTAGTAGCTATAGTTTTATAGAGATGTGTGTTTATAATTATCTAAAGTTATGTATAGTGTTCATATGAAGAAAAGTTAGATTGTTTATTTTGTATACCTGAAATGATGTGTCAGTTTGTTATAGGGTTATTGTTTTGTTATTTGTATGTTTGTTTTAGGTATTTGGGATGTATATGATGATATTTTTCTTAGATTAAGCATGAACGTTTGATTTGAGTGATTTTACAATAAATGCTCTATTATGTTTAGTTAGAACACGAAGTTGTATATTATTATATAATGCTGAAGTGGGGTATTATTGTGAGGTTTAATAATCTAATTAATGAATCTATATAGTTATAATTCATCATGCAAGTTATTCCTTAAATATTACTTAAATGCTCTGTTATGTTTAGTTAGAACACGAGGTTGTATGTTATTATGTAATGCTGAAGTGGGGTATTATTGTGAGGTTTAATAATCTAATTAATGAATCTATACAGTGTAATTCATCATGCGAGATGTTTTTAAATATTACTTACTTGCTATTTTTACCTTTATCGAAATATATTTTGTGTTTTAGTATATTGCAGTGTAGTTTACTTTATATTTTTGTAGTATATAATGCAATGATTGTTATAATCTCAGGTAGAGTGTTTATATGAAATGGAATAATGTTGATAGTATTGCTATATCTTTAGAGGACCATTACCCGGAACATGATATATTCAATACTAGATTTACAGAGTTGCGTTTAATGATTTTAGGGTTACCAGGTTTTGATGACGATGATAATGGGTGTAACGAAAAGATTCTTGAATCTATACAGTTGTCTTGGTATGAGGAGCGTCAAAATAAATAAAGGATTGGAAGCGTTGGTTTCAAAATAAAGCAATATTATTTGTTGTATATAAAGGTTAATTCTTGTTTAAAGTTTGGGATTACTATAATTTTTAAAGTAGTATTGTCTTTTAATACCATAGTTCCGTGGTATGGTTCAGTAATTTGTTTAAATATTTCATATTGTTGTTGGTTTATTAAGTCAAATTTTTCTTTGTCTAAGAGGTTACTATCTTCGTATATTTTTTGCAAAATACTTGAGTAGTTTGGATGAGTATCTAGCCATGAAGAATTTAACTGCCAAAATTTTGTGAAAATTCTGTTGTAAAATATAATTGATCCATCTCTATTGTATATTGCCACGGCATTTGGAAGGTTGTTTAATAAGTTTTTTTGTAGGGTAGTATAATTTTTTAGTTCTTGAGCAAAATAATTAAGTCGTGTGATATCTTCTCCATATCCAATAAATTCATTTGAGTTTTTAATTGGGATTTCTACCATGTTGTATAGCTTTCTTTCATTATTGATGATAGCGTATTGTATTTTTTGACTAATTTTGTTGTTCTTTTTATTGATAAGTCGTGTATTGTGGGCTGTGTCTATGTTTAAGTTGTGTTGTACAAGTTCAGAATAAAATAGATTCTTAGTCTTAATTTTGGAATCTTTCCCTCTTTTCCATAGTGGATATGGTAAGTTGTTTAATATGTCAGTGTAGTTTAGTAGGTTCTCTTTTAATTTTGTATTTTCATATTCTAAGCTTGTTATTGATAATTTATAGTTTGTTATATTTTGTACCCACAGCAAGACTCCTATGATTTGTCCATTAGTGTCGACTATACTTTGCCCATAACAAGAACAATAAATTTCTGTATCTTGTCCTTTTAAGTCTATAGTAAAAGATTTGTTAACTTTTTTAGCTTCAGTAAACTTTTTTTGTAGTTCTTTTGATTCTTCAAAAAAGTCAGCAAATTCGTCAAAAGAATAGAATACAGTGTTAAGTAAAATTTGTAGGTTCGGAGAAAATTTTTCTATACGCCGTTTTTCATCCCAAAGGTAGAACCCATCTCCTAAAGTTGATAATAAACTGTTAATAAGATTATTATTATGTTTTAGAGCACAAATGTTGATGTTAGCACGATAATAAGCATTGATTAATAAACCTAAAACAAATATTAACAAAAAAATGGTAATGTAAGTAAACATAATAATGTATCTTCTTAATCTGTTATAATTCTAGTAAATTCCTACACCAAAGATGTGTATAAAGACAAACTACCAAGCATTTTGAATCCTAATCTTTTATATAGATTTACAGAAGGTTTCATACATTGAGCTACTGCATAAGAACAATTGTATTGGTTTTTTGCTATTTTTATTCTTTCTAATACCATTTGGCTTGCTATCCCTTTATTACGATATTCGGGAAGTACACCATCACTATAAAATCCCACAACTTTATCTTGTACATACATTCCACATATACCTACTTTAATGTTATCACACTTTGTTAAGAAAAACTTTAATTTAGAATTATTGATATCATGATGGTTAGCTAACCCTCTTAAGAAAGTTGCCACTTCATTTTTTTGACTATAAAATACTCTTAAGGCAATGTCATCTAGTTCTAATAACTTTTCTTTATTATTTACAATATCTAGCGTAATGTTTGGGCCTTTTGTGGGCGGCATAATGTAATTTTCTATGTTTGCAAGAGCTTTTTTAGGAAGACTGACGCTTATTAAGCCTAGTTTTTCAAGAGTCATTTTTAATTTTTTCATGTGAGAGTCTACTGGCCATGTTGCGTCTATGTTTCTCTTTTTTAAAAATTGTATAACTTCTTTTACAGCCTCTTCATTACATTCATTTGTTGTACTATCGTGAAAAGCAAAGTTAAGTAAGGAACTCTTACTGTTATTGATGGTTAACGTAATGTTTTGAAAGTAATGAATCTCTAGACTTGATGTTTGCATTGTATGTATCATGTAATCTTTTAAGTTACTTGTTACCAAGGAAGAAATATGTTCATTTTCCACTCTAAGTACCTATTTTAGCAATAATAAATATAGTGCATATAGAGGACATAATACCTGCAAGTACGTCATCTAGTATTATGCCGGTAGTGCCAGATATTCTTTCAAGAATATTTATTGGCCATATTTTTGTTATATCGAATATCCTGAATAATATAAAACTTGTAATGAGTATTTTAATATAAAATAATAAATACAAAGTGTTAAATGTCTGAGGTACGTATTGATAATATCTGAAGAAGACTATAGGGATAGAAAATGCTATTAATTGCCCGATGACTTCGTCTATAACAATCTCTTTAGGGTCAACTATATTAGGGTGGTCCAGTAAATATTTTGGAATTGCAAATAAACCCATGATGCCTGTTAATACGATAATTAATATGCCAAATAAATTATTTAATATAATAGCAGGAGAAAGTAGCATTGTAGCAAAACTAGCAATAGTTCCTGGAGCTCTAGTTATATTTCCACATCCAAACCATGTAGCTACTATTGTATATAATTGCATACTACCTCTACATGAAAAAAATAAAAATACTTAAACTATTAAAATAAGCCTAACTTCTTATACAAGAAGTATTAATATGCTAATTACTGATGTTTTAACCAATGATCGTTTACACGGTACTTATAACAATCTGAACTACTGTCTACTGAATTGATGCATGGGCTCTTAATTCTGCGCTCTCTTTTTGAAAAAGTACCACAACTAGATATAGTGCACATTAATATCATAAGAAAAAGAATTTGTAATAATCTCATGTGATGTAACCTTGCAGCATGAAAACTCCGTAATTATGCTAATCTAGCATCCACTTATTGTATAATTTATAGTGTTAATAGTCAAGATTACCGTATTGAAAAAAATATTAAATTAGTTTAATGAAAAATAGGTATTTTATGTTAATACAATGTTAATCAAATAATAAAGTAAAAGGTTACGTGTTTGAATTTGACAAAAGTGTTATCAAAGTTTAGTCTAATTACTTAAGGGTGGTAAATTATAAGATCCCGTAGCTCAGTTGGTAGAGCGATTGACTCTTAATCAGTATGTCGTGTGTTCGAATCACACCGGGATCACTTATTGAAAGTTGTGAATGTTTTATAATGTAGTTAAGTGATCGTTATAATAGGGCTGGTATAATAAAATTATCTCGTATTGTAAAGTCTACTACTTGATTATAAAATCTTGAGAATTATCTGATAAGTGTCTATAATTTGGTGCTTGATAGTTTGTTAATATTGTAGCGATGATTTTTGTGCGGATATGGCGGAATTGGTAGACGTGCTAGGTTTAGGTCCTAGTAAGGAAACTTGTGGGGGTTCAAGTCCCTCTATCCGCACTTTATATATCAGTAAGGGTATTGTAATATGCTGAATAGTTATGTAGTTAGAGAAGTTTCAAATGATAAATTGAAGTGGGAATATGAATTTGCTGTTGATAAAAAGTATTTTTTAGACCAGTTAGATTCTAAGTTGTCAGAGATTGCTATGAATGTAAAGGTACCTGGCTTTAGAGTAGGAAAGGCTTCAATTGATTTAGTAAGGAAAGAATATTTAAATGAAGCTATGACTAGTGTAGTGAAGAAGACTATTGAAAGTACGTCTTCTGATTTTGTTAAAAATAGTAAATTTGGAGAGATAATATCATCGAATATTGATATTGTTTCTTATCCTAGCTATTACTCTGATAATGATAAAGAAGAAGATTTAGTCTATAAACTGAGTTTTGAGGTTATGCCTGAAGCTCCATTAATGGATATTGATAATATAGTTTTAAGCGATATAGAAGTTGATATACAAGAGTGTGATGTCAATGAATTTATAGAAAATTTAAAAAAACAAAGACCTGATTTTGTTATAGTGGATGATCCGGAATATGTAATTCAAGGCAGTGATAAATTAGTTATTGATTATCAAAATAAAATAAAAGGTAAAATCTTGAGAGGCGGTTCTGCCAAGGACTTTGTGTTGGTGTTAGGTAAAGGTGTAGCTTTAAGAGAATTTGAAGATCAGTTGATAGGTATGAAAGTTGGGGAATCTAAAACTTTTCCTCTAACTTTCCCTAACGATTATGGTATGGTACATCTTGCTGGAAAAACTACAGATATGTCAGTTACTGTTAAAAGTGTATATGTTATGAAAGGTATGCGAGATAGTGAAGCTATAGCAAAAGATTATGGCTTTAAAGATGTAGGTCATATGGAAGATTTTGCTAGGAAAAGAATAAAGCAACAATTTGATCAAATGGTTTTCACTATAGTGAAGAAAGAATTATTTGATTATATGGATGCTAACTATGTTATAGATGTACCAGAGTGTGTTGTTACTCAAGAAATTGCAAAAATAAACAAGGAAATACGTGATTCTGGAGAAGATATACAAATTGATGTAGAGAAGGAAGCAATAAAGCGAGTTAAGCTTGGTATGTTACTGATAAAGATGTCTCGTCATAATAATATTACTATTAAAAATGAAGATGTTTTTAGCTTCATACAGAGCAATTATGCTGATTATGGAGTAGATATTGGTAATGTGTTGAAAATGCTGCAATCTAATAAAAATTTTGCTAATTATATTAGTGGGAAAGTACTTGAAGAAAAGGTCATTAACTATATAATAGGGCTGGCCAAAAAGGACAAGAAGGTTATGACAGCTAAAGATATAAGCCTTATGTTTGAGAATATATAGTTGTAAAATTATATTAAATGGATTAGTTTAAGACAGCATTTATAGTGATTGTAAAGAAAAGGAGATGGCTATGACTTTAGTCCCCATGGTAGTTGAACAGACTAGTAGAGGCGAGCGTGCATATGATATATATTCACGATTGTTAAAGGAAAGGATAATCTTCATAACTGGACCGATAGAAGATCAAATGGCAAGTCTAATAGTTGCGCAGCTTATATTTTTAGAATCTGAAAATCCAGAAAAAGAAATATGTATGTATATTAATTCTCCAGGTGGTGTTGTTACAGCTGGGTTATCAATATATGACACTATGCAGTATATAAAACCTAAGGTTTCTACATTATGTTTAGGGCAAGCTGCTTCTATGGGATCTTTGTTATTGGCTGCTGGAGAACCAGGAATGCGTTATGCACTTCCTAATTCTAGGATCATGATCCATCAACCTTCAGGTGGTTTCCAAGGACAAGCAACTGATATAGAAATACATGCTAAAGAGATCTTGGATATTAAGGGTAGGCTTAATGATATTTATGTAAAGCATACAGGAAGAGATTTATCAGAAGTTGTTGCAAATATGGAACGCGATAATTTTATGAGAGCTGAGAAAGCTAAAGATTTTGGTATTATTGATAAAGTTATTGAGAAGCGTCTCGATATTGGGGTAGAGTAATTAAAATTGGAGAGATATGGCAGATAATGAAAAAAATTCTTGTAGCTGTTCTTTCTGCGGAAAGATTCATAGTGAAGTACGTAAGTTAATTGCTGGGCCATCAGTTTTTATTTGTAATGAGTGTATTGATTTATGTAGTGGTATATTACAAGAAGAAAGTAGATCTTATAAAAAGACGGATACTCTTAAGTTAAAACCAAAGGAAATAAAGAAAGTTCTTGATGAGTATGTTATAGGGCAAGAGCACTCAAAAAAAGTTTTATCAGTTGCTGTGTATAATCATTATAAACGTTTATCGAATTTAAGTGTTATTAGTGAAGTTGAGATTTCTAAGTCAAATGTTTTGTTGATTGGACCTACTGGTTCTGGAAAAACATTATTAGCTCGTACTTTAGCTAGAGTTTTACAAGTTCCTTTTGCGATGGCTGATGCTACTACTTTAACGGAAGCAGGGTATGTTGGAGAGGATGTAGAGAATATATTGTTAAAATTATTGCAGGCAGCTAATTTTAATGTTGATGCAGCACAACGTGGCATAATTTATATTGATGAAGTAGATAAAATTTCTAGAAAGTCTGAAAATACTTCTATTACTCGTGATGTATCTGGCGAAGGTGTTCAACAAGCTTTATTGAAAGTTATTGAAGGCACAGTTTCTTCTGTCCCACCTCAAGGTGGTAGGAAGCATCCACATCAAGAGTTTATACAAATAAATACTGATAATATTTTATTTATATTTGGTGGTGCGTTTGATGGTTTAGATAAAATTATAGAATCTCGTCATAGAGGTAGTAGTATGGGGTTTGAAGCGAATGTACAAAAAGTATCAAAGAATAAAGATATTTTTTGTTACACTGAGCCAGAAGATTTAGTGAAGTTTGGTTTAATTCCGGAGTTTGTTGGTAGAATTCCTGTTATTACATCTTTAGGTGAGCTTGATGAGAGTACTTTATGTCGTATTTTAGTTGAACCAAAAAATTCTTTGGTTAAACAATACAAGAAACTTTTTGAAATGGATAATATTAATCTTCAGTTTGATGATAGTGCATTATCAGTAATTGCAAAAAAGGCTGCTGTCAGGAAAACTGGTGCTAGAGGTTTAAGGGCTATTTTAGAAGCATTATTACTTGATTTAATGTTTGAAAGCCCTGGAAGTTCTGATGTGAATCAAGTAGTAATTAGTAAGGAGATGGTTGAAGAGTTGATGGTAAGCTCGCACTTATTTTTAAAACATTAAAGGTATTATATGAAAAATAAAACTTTACTACCAGTACTCACGCTACGTGATACTATAGTATTTCCTCAAGTAGTAATACCGTTATTTGTTGGAAGAGAAAGATCTATTAATGCTTTAGAGTATGCTGCTCAGCATAATAATTGTAAAATTTTATTATTAACTCAAATTGATGGGTCTGTTGATAATCCTACTGCTGATGATTTATATAAAGTAGGAATAGTAGCAGAGGTTGTTCAATTGTTAAGGCTTCCTGATGGTGCTGTCAAAATTTTAATCAAAGGAGAAAGTAGAGCTAAAGCGCTAGAAATTATTGAAGATAATCTGTTTTTTAAAGCATATGTATCTGTTGTACGTGAGGATACAGATTTAGTAATTGATGATAAACTTGAGGCATTAAAAAGATCAGTATTAAGTGAATTTGATAATTGGAATAAATTGAGCAAAAAAATACAAGCAGAAGCTGCAGCATCAATTTATGATATGAAAGAATTAAGTCACTTAGCAGATATTATAGCTTCACATCTAAGTATAAAGATTTCAGATAAACAGATAGTTCTTGAAACTTTCAATGTGACTAAAAGATTAGAGAAAATATATGACTTCTTAAAGCTAGAAATTAGTGTATTAAATGTTCAAAAGAAAATCCGTAACCGTGTTAAATCTCAGTTTGAAACGACTCAAAAAGTGTATTATTTAAATGAGCAGTTAAAAGCTATACAAAAAGAACTAGAGGAAAGTGATAGTTCTAGCGTAGACATAGACTCTGCTAGCGAATTTGAGAAGAGAATAAATTCTACACCACTATCTGATGAAGCTAAAGAACGTCTTATGACCGATTTAAAGAGATATAAAAAGATGAATTTTATGTCTCCTGAAGCTAATATAATATCTAGCTATCTTCATTGGGTTCTTGATTTGCCATGGGGTAAATATTCAAATTCAAAAATTAACATGAGTAATTCCATAAAAATTTTAGATAATAATCATTATGGAATGGATAAAATAAAAGAAAGAATTTTGGAATTTTTAGCTGTTTTAAAGCGTCTTAAAAAGCCTAAAGGCCCTATATTATGTTTAGTTGGACCTCCTGGTGTGGGTAAAACATCGCTTGCTAGGTCAATTGCTGAGGCAACGGGTAGAAATTTTATACATATGTCTTTAGGGGGAATACATGATGAATCAGAAATAAGGGGACATCGTAGAACTTACGTAGGGGCGATGCCAGGTAAGATTATTAAAGAAATGAAGAAAGCAAAAACATGTAATCCCTTATTCCTTTTAGATGAAATAGATAAAATAGGTTCTGATTTCCGAGGAGATCCTACAGCTGCATTGCTTGAGGTATTAGATCCTGAGCATAATAAGCATTTTGTTGATCACTACATAGAGGTAGAGTTTGATCTTTCGAATGTTATGTTTATTGCGACAGCAAATACTTTAAACTTAAGTAAGCCGTTAATTGACCGTATGGAGATAATCAATATATCTGGATATACGGAGAATGAGAAGTTAGAAATTGCTAAAACGCATCTAATACCAAAGTTATATAAAGATCATGGGTTACAGGAAAAAGAATGGAGCATTTCTGATAATGCAATATATCATCTTATAAGGATGTATACTAGAGAAAGTGGTGTACGAAGTTTTAAGAGAGAGATTGCTAGCCTTATGAGGAAAGCAGTAAAGGAAATATTAGTTAATAAGGAAGTAAAAAGTATCTGTGTAGATATGGATAATATCGAAAAGTATGCAGGTGTGCGAAAATTTTCTTTCGGTGTAATAGAAGAAGAAGATCTAGTAGGTATGGTTACAGGGTTAGCCTATACTGATTCAGGAGGGGATATATTAACAATAGAATCGGTGTTAATGTCTGGTAAAGGTGAAGTAAAATATACTGGTAAGTTAGGTGAAATAATGCAGGAATCTGTCAAAGCTGCATATAGTTATGTACGTTCTAGATGCTTAAATTTTGGAATAAATCCTAAGAAGTTTTTAGAAAATGATATACATGTTCATGTTCCTGAGGGTGCTGTTCCTAAAGATGGTCCATCAGCAGGGATAGCTATGTGTACTTCTATTGTATCATTGATGACTAATATTCCAGTAAAGAATACTGTTGCTATGACTGGTGAAGTAACTTTAAGGGGAAGAGTTCTTCCTATTGGTGGTTTACGTGAAAAGTTATTAGCTGCATTAAGAAGTGGTATCAAAACTGTTATATTACCATCTAGAAATGAAAAAGATATTGTAGAGATTCCAGATAATATTAAGGAAGGATTAGAACTAGTTTTTGTATCTAATGTTGATGAAGTAATTAGTGCAGCCTTAACGCGGCAGATTGTTGATATTGTAAAGCAAGATCACATTGTAACGCAGGATATGGTTGAAATTGATGATTTAGATGCAGTGCAACATTAGAGTGCATGTATATTTTGCTTATGAATATTGATTTTGATTGTCGTTTTAGTATTGTAATAAGTAACTTATAAGTTAAATGATAAGTAGTGATATCATACAATGATAGAGTTGAGAATTTGAGGCAACAACATATATTTTTGTGGTCTATACGATGTGAAATATTCAATGTAATGACCTGCTATTAATAGGTTTGTGTGTTGTTGTTTAGTGCAGTATTGGATAATTTTGTAAGTTAAAGTAATTGGTGTAATATAAATCCATATTGGCCCAACATAGTGGTTTTTCGTTCAACAAATTATAATTATTGTTTAGTATAGAAAATGGCTATTATAAGTGTAATGACCTATTTATCTAATTTATTGTTATAGTTAAAATATGCGTTTTAACAAGTGCTGTTAGTAGGTTTGTGGGCTATTGTTTGTGCAGTATTGGATAGTTTTATAAATTAAAGTAATTGGTATAATATAAATCCATATAGTTTCGACATAGTAATTTTTCGTTCAACAAACTATAATTATGTTTAGTATAGAAATAGCTATTATAATTGAGAATATTGAAATCTGATTAAAACTTGAATTGCTGTTTATAATAGTAGGTGGCTTTGTAAGTTAAGTTTATAAGTATTTAATGTGGAAAGTGTTGTGGATATATTATAAAACTACAATTAGTAAATTTACTTAGTTTACTATGTTTGTGTAGGTATAAATAGTGTATAGTCTGATAAGGTATATTTAAATTGTTTTATTCTTGATGGTATAACAGTTAAGTATGTTAGGATTGCTTAATAATATTTTTAGTAATAGTTTTAAAGTGTTACAGCGTTAATTTTTTATTGTAAATTACTGTTGTATATGATACAAGATACATTGTCTGTATTTAATAATTATGGGGCTGTAGCTCAGTTGGTTGGAGCGGATCGCTCATAACGATATGGCCGTAGGTTCAAGTCCTACCAGCCCTACTTGTAAATTTCTTTTAAAAATATTCTAAATATGTACTGTATTATCCTTCAATAGTGAGATGTTGATAATTAGTGTCATTTCTTACAAATTGTATATTTGGGTATATCTAACAGCAGTTACAGTATAAATTTATCTTTATGGTTCTCTTAATGTTACATGTGTAGTTTTATGAGTGGGAAGATTGGTACAATTGTGTATATAATTTTTTTTTGTATCAAGTGAAAGATTAGGTGGGACAAGCTTGCCTTATTTATATATTTAATATAAATAGGCTGTATATAACTGAATGTATTTTGCTATGAAAATAATATTTATGGGTTCTCCCGAATTTTCTGTACCGGCTCTATGTGCTCTTCTAGAAGAAAAAGATCACGAAGTTATTGCTGTGTATACAAGGCTTCCTAAACCTGCTGGAAGGAGAGGAAAGGTGCTTACTAAAACACCTATACATATTATTGCAGAGCAAAATAATATAGAGGTCAATACTCCAAAATCTTTAAAGCATGATTATGAGCAAGAAAAAATTTTTGCATTAAATCCAGATGTCATTGTAGTAGTTGCATATGGGTTAATTATTCCAGAGGCTGTGTTATCGATACCTAAGTACGGATGCATAAATATACATCCATCCTTGTTGCCAAGATGGCGTGGAGCAGCACCTATACATTATGCAATTCTGTCAGGTGACGAACAAACTGGAGTTACCATTATGCAAATGAATGAGCTATGGGATGAAGGAGATATTCTGCTGCAAAGGGATATTCCTATAGATGAACAAGATAACATTGATACTTTAAGCCAAAAACTATCTAACTTAGGAAGTTCAATGTTAATTGAAGTGCTTAATAATATTGATCATTTGGTTCCTATTAAACAAAATGCTAATGATGCTACATATACGAATAAAATAATAGATTTTCATATAGACTGTAATGAGGAAGCTCAGGTTATATGTAGAAAAATTAGAGCTTTGTATCCTAAAGCTTTTTTATTTTTCAATGATAAAAGACTCAGAATATTAAAGGCTAATTATTGTCCTGATAGTGATTTGCAAAATTTAAAGCCTGGGACAGTGATTAATTCTCATATGCATATTAAATGTAAAAACGGTGTTTTAATTCCACTTATAGTGCAATTGGAAGGGAAAAATCCATGTAGCATTAATGATTTTATACATGGTTATAGTATTTCAAATAGTTCTATTACTTGATTGGCTATTGATATGGGTTTGTATGTATTAATATATGATACGGTATGTTAAATATAATGTTTTATGTGTTTTCTTCTTAAAAATATTAATTAAATAGTTGTTAAATCATTAGAGCTATGTATTAATAATATTTATTAAATGCATTTGTGCAGTAAGATATACTGTACTAACACATCTATCCTAGTTAATATAAAATAGAGACTTAGAGATTTTACTTGTCGAAGATATATTATAGGTACTTATGTTATATACTAATAGTTCTCTATTAATAGAATATGCAAATACCATGTGGTATTTTTTTTAATGTATAATAGTAAACATGTATGGTTGATTGTTAAGCTTAATTGACAGTATTGCCTTTATAAAATATATTAGAGTGTGTTGGAGGATTAAAGAGAAACATAATATGGGGTACGTAGTTTCAACTTTTTATCGTTTTGTACATTTGTCTAACTATTATGATATTCAACCTGTATTAAAGGAGTTTTGTGTACAACATAGTATAAAGGGTACTATAATTTTAGCTGAACAGGGAATTAATGCTACAATAGCAGCTGATAAACAGAGCTCTTTAGATGAGTTTTTCTCTTTTTTGAATCTAGATGATAGGTTAAAAGATATTCGATATCATAAAAGTTTTGCTATGCATAATCCTTTCTCCAAAATGAAAGTCAAGTTAAGAAAGGAGTTAGTATGTCTAGGTATTGAAGATTTTGATAATTCTGTTTGTGGGGAATATGTAAGTCCGCAGGATTGGGATGATTTAATTTCTAGATCT
Organism: Ehrlichia chaffeensis str. Arkansas; assembly: GCF_000013145.1. Lineage (NCBI taxonomy): Bacteria > Pseudomonadati > Pseudomonadota > Alphaproteobacteria > Rickettsiales > Anaplasmataceae > Ehrlichia > Ehrlichia chaffeensis. The sequence goes on along the minus strand of NC_007799.1, from coordinate 922,241 downwards.
GATGTTTATACTATAGATACTAGAAATACTTATGAGATAAATTTTGGAAAGTTTAAGAATGCAATAAATCCTCAGACAAAGTGTTTCCGTGATTTTCCAGAATGGGCTATTTCTTGGGCATCTAATAAAGTAGATCAAGACCCTATTATAGCTATGTATTGTACAGGTGGTATTAGATGTGAAAAATCTACTGCTTTTATGAAAGATTTAGGTTTCAGTAAGGTATATCATTTAAAAGGAGGAATATTAGAGTATTTTAAGAGTACTCAAAATAAAAATAGTCTTTGGGAAGGTGATTGTTTTACTTTTGATGATAGAATTGCAGTTGATAATAAATTAGTTCCTGCTCATGTGAAATGTGTATCATGTGATGTTTGTGTGACTCCAGAAGAAATGAAATCGATAACTCGAGGACATGTATTATGTTTTAACTGTAAGGAAAATGTAAAAATATAAGTTTTTGTTTAAGTAAGTTTGCTATAGTTAGATGTTGCTTTCCTATGTTCCGTATTGAAAGATATGTATAGTTAGATAGGTGACTAAATATAAGATAGTAAGTTGTGTAGGTTCGTTTAGAAAGAAAATGCAGTTGATTGATATTTGTCTGAGTTCTTAGATATCACTAAAATTTATTTATAGTTCTTCTTATAAGGTTAATAGTAAATTATATAGTTGTTGTTAATGTAAATGTTAGTATTAAATTTTTATGTGTGTGGCTATGTTCTGTTAATTTTGGGTATTGAAACTAGTCTATATCAATAATGATTTTAATATTAAAATGTATTATGTGAGTTATGAACCAGGATTTTTATAAGAAATTTATATTTAAAATTACTTACTTTTATTCCTTTTATGTATGTATACTAAATAAGAATAAATTTTTTTGGGAGTGGTTGTCAATTTTTATATTGTATTAGTAATCTATTTTATATGAGCACTTCTGTTACTTTAAATCTGCACTTAATTTCTGATTCTACATGCGAGACTGTTGCATCAGTAGCCAGGTCTGCACTAGAGCATTTTAGATCTGTAGAGGTTAATGAATTTGTCTGGTCGTTTATTAATAATAATGAGCAGATAGATAAAATAATGTCATTAATTGAAAAGGATAAATATAATTTTATTATGTATACGATGTTTGATGATGAATTAAGAAGATATTTAAAGCAGAAAGCTGGTGCACAAGAAATACCATGTATTCCTGTATTGTCACATGTTATTAGGGAAATTTCTTGTTATTTGCATATTAAGAAAGATCCATATATTAGTACTAACATTGGATTAGATGATGAGTATTTTACACGTATAGATGCAATTAATTATACCATTGCACATGATGATGGGCAAAATCTTTGGGATATAGACCAAGCTGATATAATTATTTTAGGTGTTTCTAGGACTTCAAAATCTCCTACCAGTATATACTTAGCTTATCGTGGATATAGGGTAGTAAATATACCATTAGTACACTCTATTAATTTATCTGTGGACTTATCAAATATGAAAAATAAGCTTATTGTTGGTTTAACTATTGATATTGACCGATTAATAGAGATAAGGAGGACTAGGTTAGTTTCTATGAAGAATCAAAATAATTATCAGTATGTTGATTACGAGCATGTATTGATGGAAATTAAAGAAACAAAAAGGATATGTGTTCAAAATGGCTGGCCTATTATAGATGTTACACAAAAGTCTGTTGAAGAAATAGCAGCGACAATTATTCAGTATTTTAATAAGATGCAACATTAATAATAGAGGTACATTGTTCATGATCTGCCTGTGGAATATCTAATTTAACTTATTCAGTGTGTTGATTACGAGCATGTATTGATGGAATTAAAGAAACAAAAAGGATATGTGTTCAAAATGGCTGGCCTATTATAGATGTTACACAAAAGTTTGTTGAAGAAATATCAGCAACAATTATTCAGTATTTTAATAAAATGCAACCTTAATAATAGAGGTACATTGTTCATGATCTGCCTGTGGAATATCTAATTTAACTTATTCAGTATATTGATTACGAGCATGTATTGGTGAAATTAAAGAACAAAAAAGATATGTGTTCACGAAATGGCTGGCCTATTATAGATGTTACACAAAAGTTTGTTGAAGAAATATCAGCAACAATTATTCAGTATTTTAATAAAATGCAACCTTAATAATAGAGGTATATTGTTTGTTATCTGCCTGTGGAATATCTAATTTAACTTATGGAGTATTAATGCAAGTTGTGTTTTAGTGATTTTGTAGTGAGATATATGTTTTTAGTACAATAATGTTGATTTTAGTAGGGATAGAATGTGTAACAATAAGCTAATATGTATTTATTGTGTAGTGATTCTCTATTTTGGATATAATCAAGTTTATCTAATTTATTGTTATGGTTAAAATATGCGTTTTAGCAAGTTATGAATTCAGTAATTCTTTAAAATATGTTATGTCGTATATTGTGTTTTTAGTGATTTTATGTAATTTTTCATTATATCCTAATGTGGATTTGATATTATAGCTTTTGAATTTTATGTCTGAAAATGATTTTAGTGAAGTCTGCATTGTAGATAAAAGAGATTTAATACAATACTGTTGTACTACTCAATTAGAAGATCTTGATGATATTGTTAGAAGTGTCAACTCTCTATACTCTATAAAAAAAAAGAGCATATATGTTATTAATGTTGCAAGTCAGAAATATGGCAGATGTTGGGACTATTACTTTAATGGTATGGAAGGCTTATGGTTTTTATATAACGGAGTGTCATGTAATGGTAAAGAAAATTTCTTGTCTGCATATAAAGCATCTGTGTTAGTAAGTAAGTGTTTAAATGCTGCTGACTTGCAAAAGGATGCTTTAATTATAGCAAGAGCTTCTGCTAATCAATCTGTTGAAGATGCTAGTTTTTTAGATGAAAGGTATTTCCCTATTATTACGCTTAATAAAGATTATTATTTTGATAAAAATTTTCATCCTATGCTTGATCCTGTAGGTTTTTACCAAATAGTGCCAGATCTATTTTGGTTGAAGTATGTAATTAATTTAGGGGTTAAAGTAGTACAGCTGAGAATTAAAAATGAACCAATAGAAGAAGTAGAGTATAAAATAAAGGAAGGTGTACATATTGCAAATCAAAATGGTGTAAAATTGTTTGTGAATGATTATTGGCAGTTTGCAGTAAAGTATAAAGCTTATGGAGTGCATTTAGGACAGGAGGACTTGAGGAGTGCAAACTTTAATGAAATATATAATGCAGGATTGAGACTAGGTATTAGTACCCATTGTTATCATGAATTAGCAATAGCGAAATATATACGTCCTTCATATATTGCTTTTGGCCCTATTTTTCCTACTACATTAAAAAACATGAATTTTATGCCACAGGGTACAGATTTACTTAATTATTGGGTTAAGAATTTACCTTATAAAATTGTGGCTATTGGTGGCATTAATTTGTCAAATGTGGATTCAGTAATTGGAACTGGTGTTGACGGCATAGCTGTTATATCTGCTGTGTTAAATAGTGAATATCCTGATAAAGTGGTACATGAGTTTATACAAAAATGCCAAATCTAGCTCGCAGTTATAAGTAATTTGGTTATAACGGTCTTATTATTGAACGTGTACTCGGTTAAGTTTGTTGTTCTGTCTTGTGTTTTATAGTAGATGTATCTTTTGGAGATGTATCAACTTGAATACTAGAAATGGTATGACCACTTTTCTTTAATATTTTAAATGACAATCCGTATAGTAAAAATTCCTCGCCTTCTTCAGGTATACGTTCAACTTCATACACAATTGCTCCTGCCAATGTTGATGCTTCTTCATCAGGTAAGTTCCAACGTAACTGCCTATTAATATCTCTAATGGAAGTAGAACCATTAATATGATATATATTTTCGCAAATTTGTTTTATTGGAGCTTCTGTTGTAATATCATGTTCATCTGTAATATCTCCAACTATTTCTTCAATAACATCTTCTAATGTTACTATTCCTTGTAATGCTCCGTACTCATCTATTACTAAAGCAAGATGTCTTCTATTTTTTAAGAAGTTATGAAGCTGAACACTCAACAGAGTTGTATCTGGAACAAACCATGGTTTTGTCATTACTTTATGAAGATCTTCTTGAGTAATATTTTTGCCTTTTTCCCGTATTAGCGTTATTACATCTTTAACATGTACTACTCCTACGATTTGATCTTCTTGATTTTTCCATAATGGTATTCTACTATGAGAGCTTGCTAATATTTTTTTTATTAGATCATTTATATTTGTATCTATATTAAAAGCTAATATGTTTTTCCTGTGGGTCATTACTTGTGAAATTTCTGTTTCTGCTAAATCTAATATGCTACTCAACATGTCTAAATCTTGTTTTAGCATGGTTCCTTTACTATCATGTAGTGAGATTAAATTTCTCATAGCTTCTGCTGCTGAAATGATTTCTTTATCTTTATGCATGTCTAGAATTTTTAAAATACAATCTATCATATATTGTATTGATAGTGTTATGGGGGATAAAATGAGTACGCAACATGATAAGGGACACGATATCATTAAAGCAATTTTTTCTGGATTGAGTATTGCATAGCTTTTTGGTAATGCTTCAGAAAATATCAGTATAAACAATGTCATAATGACGGTTGAAAATAATATCCCCTGTGGTCCTAAAATTTCAATAGAAATTGCTGTTGCAATAGAAGAAGCAGTGATGTTTATAATAGTATTGCCTATTAATACAGTATTTATAACAAGCTTTTTCTTTTGACTGAGTGTGTTAATGATTTGGGCTCTTTTATTACCCTGTAGCATTAATTTATGGATAAGTGAACTACTAATTGAAGTTATACTTGTTTCTGCAGCAGAAAAAAATGCAGATAAAATTAGTAGTATAAGTATACTAAATACTGAAGTTACTAATAAACCCATTGAGGATCAAACATTAAAGTAAACTTTACATCATAAATAATACTCTTGAGTTTTTCAAGTTGAATTTTTCTCTTTGTGATTGACTATGATTTTAGTGTACTATACACTAAACATTTAATATTTATGTTAATTAGAGAGCTATTACTTTATGCATCCTTTGGTGTATTTACTTGATACATTGTTAAGTATTTATAATTTCTCTTTGATGCTATGGATAATATTAAGCTGGTTAATAGTATTGAATATTGTAAATAGGTATAATGAGATTGTTAATAATGTTTTTTTATTGTTATCTAAATTGATGTCTCCTGCCTTGAATTTTATCAGGAAGATTCTGCCTTTTACTATTTCCTATAATTTTGATCTTTCACCACTTGTATTGTTGATATTTATTAATTTTATAAGATATGCTTTGCGTTACTATTTTGGGTAAGATAGTTGTGAGTATAAAATCTGTCCTTAATAAAACTTTTGTTTCCTTTAAGATATTTTTACTATCTTTTGTGGTAGCATTTGTTTCTTTGTCAATTCTTACTTATCATGAAAATGATTTATCTTTCAATCTGGCGACTGACTCTCCTGTGAGAAATTTAGGTGGCGTTGTTGGGTCGCATCTAGCTGATATTTTTGTACAAATATTTGGTATATCTAGCCTTATAGCAATTCCTTTAATGGTCTTTTGCGTTGTTAATATACTATGTCGTGTCAATAGGAATATTTACCTGTACCTTGGTAGCAGTTTGATGATTATGGTTGGAATAAGTGGATTGGTATCGAATGTTTCTCTAAAGGTCATCCATAAATACTATTATGGTGGTGTTCTAGGTATCTATTTTCAAAGCTGTCCAATTATTGTATTGCTTGCTATAGTATTGTTGGGTACTGCTGGAATTATTGGTTGGAAAAAAATTGTATATCTTTATGATATCTTATTAAAAATGTTTAGTAGGATAATTCATAAATCTAACAATATTAGTGATACTGTTATAAGAGAAGAAATCTCTCAAAATGTAGGACAAGCTCAAGAGTATTATAATATAGAAGATTCATTGGATGAGAGAGAATTTACAGAGGAAGAAGAGGAAATAGAGGAAGACGAATTAACGAAAGAGTTAATAGAAGAAGAAATAGAAGAGGAAGAATCAATAGAAGAGTTTATGGAAGAGGAGGTGGAAGGAGAGGAATTAGCAGAAGAATTAGATTTTCCAGATGAAGAAGAAGGGTTAGAATTTCAAGTTGAAGAAGATGATGATGAATGTGAAGAAGAAGATGAGGAAAGTAATTACGATGAAGAATGTCATGATAAATATGATGATAAAGACGATTATATTGATGACAGTAATGAAAAAGAGATAGTAGTTTATAAGAGACCTCAGGCAACTCCTCAAGTAGTTCAAGAAAAAAAAAAGTATAAAGAATTTGTCCTACCTAGTGTTGATTATTTATCAAAACCTAATCCAGTAGATAAAAGAGAGTTTCATCCAGATGATAATGTTGTCAATTTGCTTAATAAAGTACTTAAGGATTTTTCTATACATGGAAACATAGTTAATATTAGGTATGGTCCAGTAGTAACATTATATGAGTTTGAACCATCTGCTGGTACTAAATCATCAAGGGTTATAGGATTGTCTGATGATATTGCTCGTTCAATGAGTGCTTTGTCAACACGTATATCAGTTATTCCTGGAAGAAATGTTATGGGTATAGAACTACCAAATCACTATAGGGAAATAGTGATGTTACGTGATTTATTTGAAAGTGAACAGTATAGGGATTCTAGGCTTAAATTACCCATAGCTTTAGGAAAGGGTATAGATGGGGAAGTAGTTATTGCTGATTTAGTAAAAATGCCGCATCTTCTTATTGCTGGTACTACAGGGTCTGGAAAATCTGTAGCAATTAATACTATGATTTTATCTCTGATCTACAGTTTAACTCCAGATCAATGCAAAATGATTATGATTGATCCTAAAGTACTAGAATTGTCAGTCTATAATTCTATTCCACATTTGTTAACTCCAGTAGTGACTGAATCCAAAAAGGCTATTGCTGCTTTAAAGTGGGTAGTAAGTGAAATGGAAAATCGTTACCGGTTAATGTCTGATATTGGAGTACGTAATATTGTTAGTTATAATGATAAAATTAAAGAAGCAATTGATGAGAATAGAACTCTAGAAAAAGTATTACAGACAGGGTTTGATAAAGAGACAGGGGAGGCAATTTTCGAAAGAATTGCAATAGAGCCTAGTGTTTTTCCTTACATTGTAGTGATAGTAGATGAAATGGCAGATTTAATGCTTGTAGCTGGGAAAGAAATTGAATCTTCGATACAAAGATTATCTCAGATGGCAAGGGCTGCTGGAATTCATATAATTATGGCAACTCAGCGTCCTTCTGTTGATATAATCACAGGGGTAGTAAAAGCAAATTTCCCAACAAGAATTAGCTTTGCCGTAACATCGAAGATAGATAGTAGAACTATCCTTGGTGAACAAGGAGCAGAGCAGTTACTTGGTATGGGTGACATGCTGTATATGGTATCTGGTGGTAGAATAATACGTGTGCATGGAGCTTTTGTTAGCGATGATGAAATACAGAATATAGTTGAATATTTGAGGTCTCAAGGAACTCCAGATTATATAGAAGGTATTACACGGATCCAACAAGATTATGATTATTGTATAGATGATAATATTCCTGAACGGGATGATGAATTGTATAAACAAGCAGTGTCGATAGTAATAAGGGATCGAAGAACTTCTATTAGCTATATCCAGAGACAATTAAGAATAGGATATAATAGAGCTGCAAATTTAGTAGAGCGTATGGAAAGAGATGGTGTTATTGGAGTTGCAAGTGCTGGAAAGCGAGAAATATTGCTTGAATAGTATCGAATATGTAAACAATGATGATTATTACTACCTTAGATTATTAAAAAATTACATCAGCATTTAAAAGTTGTAAGTTAGTTGTACAGTTATACATTTTATATACTATGTTAATGCTGCTATGGAATTAGCGTTATTGTTCCACATATCATAGATGACGTTAAACTGATTGTCCTTGTGCTGTGTGGTAACTATAAGTCTGGCAATACTATCACCACTATCATCAGCTAATGCGCTGCTAGGAGGATTATTATTACTGCAACAAGCGGCAACATCAGATTATTAAAAATTACATCAGCGTTTAAAAGTTGTAAGTTGGTTGTACGGTTATACATTTTCTATACTATGTTAATACTGCTATGAAATTAGCGTTATTGTTCCACATATTATAGATGAACGTTAAGCTGATAGTTCTTGTGCTACTATAAGTCTGGCAATATTACCACCACTATCATCAGCTAATAAGCTACTAGGATGGAGATTATCACCGCAACAAGCGGCAGCGGCAACACCATCATCATTGGTCTGGTGCTTTCCTCCTTTACTTTTAATGCACTGTTCTATGAAGAATGATGCAATAAACATAGCTACTGTTATCAGTTCGAAACAGAGTATAGGAATATTCTGAAAGTCATAAAGATTGTGCATTTTTCCACCAAGAGATATTGCTTCTGATATATGGCATGCACAATGAATTATCTCAAAAGCTAAGATGATACCGCAAAAAATTGTGAAACTAAGGTGTTGTTTTTTTTCTTCCTCAGAACCAGATGTCTTACGTGATATATTTGCATCTATTAACCTTATAACACAAGATATAATACCTAAAAGAGATGCAGTAATCGATAAAAACAGGCTCATGTTTTCAAGTATTTGGTTGTCACCCATAGATATCATTACTAGTGATGCAATATAAACAATAAGCCACATCACCTGTGAAATGATAGTAAGAGCATTTTCAGAAACTTGAGCATGAGCCTGTATTTTTTTTAATTTTTTATATTTGGCGTTCTCTTCTACACATTCTTCATTTGATGCATCTGTTGGCATATCGTCAAGATGCTTTTTTTGGTTGAGTGATTTCTTTATTGCAAGTATTGAACTTACAATCATGGAAATTGCAATTAGTATACAGAGAGCATAAAAAGCAGTAGCTACTGCATGTTTAGTGCTAGTAGGAATAAAAACTTGGGTTGATACTAAATTGAATATAGAAGACGCTGCTTCTGCTAATAACCCAATGAAAGAAAAAATTACAAAATATCTATCAAAATCTATCTTATTCAGTATTTCATCATTTGCCTTATCTGGTGTTTCATCTTCTTCTGACCTTAATAGAGGGGAAAACTCATTATATTCTACTGTTGATGTATCGTCATTTGGAAGTGGATCTGTGTTTAGTGGTTGATATTCATCTGATCCTGCGCAAGAACCCCCTTGATTGTTTTGTCCTACTATCATAGCCCTGTACCATGTTAACTTAAAAAGTAGATGAAATAGCCACTGAGTGGTGTACAACACAAAAGTGTGCTTTAATAGTACCATATAAATTATGAAACATCAAGTTGATTTTTAGTAACAGTATTTTCTTTCTGAGTGGTTTTCTAACAACAGTAATCCACTTTACTGATTTCTTGTGAAATGATTATTAGAGATATTGTGCAAATTTATAATATAACTATAAAATCTATGTTACTCAAATGGTAGACTATAAACTTATTAGTTGATAAATTATCGTATAATAACTATTGTTTTGTATTCTTGTAATAGGCTACAAAACTATCTACTACTATAGTAAATAATGGAAATCCAATTGATAGCAAACTTAATACTATAGCTTTAACACTTGTGCTAACAGATAACAAATTTATGGATTGACTATGTATAAAAAACCTTATCTGTAAGACTACCTGTACTAAAACAATATCTATATATTATCGTATAATAATTACTGTTTTGCATTCTTGTAATATAATAGACTACAAAACTATCTACTACTATAGCAAATAATGGAAACTCAATGATAGTAAACTTAAACAGTATAGCTTTAACCACTTGTGTTAACAAATAACAAATTTTATGGATTGACTATATATAAAAACCTTATCTGTAAGACTATCTGTACTAAAACAATATCTATATATTATCGTATAATAATTACTGTTTTGCATTCTTGTAATATAATAGACTACAAAACCATCTACTACTATAGCAAATAATGAAAACTCAATGATAGCAAACTTAAACAGTATAGCTTTAACCACTTGTGTTAACAGATAACAAATTTTATGGATTGACTATATATAAAAACCTTATCTGTAAGACTATCTGTACTAAAACAATACCTATATATTAAATTACTATTAGTAATGTAGCTTTATATTATGTAGCCGATACTACTGAATATTGATAAAATAATGCAATAATACCTGTAAGTAAACCTTATATATTTGATATTAGTAAAGCTTGTTATTTACTGATGATATTTGCTTTGCAGATAACTTTCTAGTATAGCAAGACCTTCATCAATTTCTTGTTGAGTTATGATTAAAGGAGGTACTATCCTTAAAGTATTATTGCTTGCAGTGTTGGTTAGTAACCCACAACTTATTAAATCATGCATTAATTCTCTATTATTAATATTAGTATTGATTTTTAGTCCTATCATGAGCCCTTTACCTTTTACTTCTTCAATTACTGGAAATTTTTTAGCTAAATCTTCCAACCTTTTGTACAGATAATGGCCATTTTTAGTTACATTGTCTAAAAACCCATCTTTTAAAATTTCTTCAACTACAGTCATTCCAATAGTAGTTGCTAAAGGATTTCCTCCAAAAGTAGAACCATGCATGCCAACACCCATAAACTGAGAAGCATTATTGGTTGCTAAAGTTGCTGATATAGGGAAACCACCACCTAATCCTTTTGCAAGACAACATATGTCAGGAGTTACTCCAGTATGCTCATGAGCAAAGAATTTTCCTGTTCTTCCACTTCCACATTGTACACAATCGAAAATTAGCAGTATATCGTTTTGATCACAAATTGTACGTAATTCTTTCAAGAAAGAATCATCAAGTACGTTGATTCCTCCTTCTCCTTGTATAGGTTCTAATAGTATAGCACCTATAGTTTCATTAATTGCATTTTTTATGGATGTGATATCAGGATTTACACAGTCAAACCATTCAACGTATGGTTTAAGAAATGGAGAGAATTTACTTGGATCATTTGCTGAACATGCAGCACATGTTCTTCCATGATAAGACTGCTTCATTGTAATGAATCTATAACGTTGAGTATTACCTTTACCACATTGGTATGACCTTGCTATCTTTAAGCAACATTCTACAGATTCTGCACCTGAATTATTAAAAAACACTTTATCAGCGAAGCTAATATCTACTAATTTTTGTGCTAACTTGATAGCTTCAGGTATTGTATGTACATTTGATATGTGCCATAACTTTTCACCTTGTGTTTTTAATGCATTTACTAATGCTGGATGAGCGTGTCCTAACGAACTAGTTGCAATGCCTGCATGAAAATCTACATATTTTTTATTATTATAGTCGTATAAATAGACTCCTTTCCCATGTGAGAAAGTAACCTTAGATGGTGCATAAACAGGTAAAATTGGCGAACTATTCATTTAACATTTCCTCAAAATTAAAGAACTAAGTAAATAGAATATAATAGTGTGTAACTGTAACACGATATTGTTATATGTCAACTAAGAAAAAGTTTATAAATAGCACCATATACATATTATCATGCTATGGGTGATTGGGTATATATATGAAATATTTTCGAATTTTATTGTTAATGTTTTTAGTAATGACTTTGTGCTTTGCAGTTGGTTATACGCATATATATTTGAGGGATGATTATCTGTATGAAGTTTCAAAAGAAATCAATGTCAATATTAAAGCAATACTTGTTAATTCTGTGATCAATAAATATGCTCAATTATTAGCAAAGGCTCCAAGTCATGTATCAACAAATACGTACTATATGAATTTGTTGATAAAGTTACGTGCTGAATTTCTCAAAGCTTTAGGTGGGGTTAAAGATTTTCATGTTATTTTATATAATGTAGATGGAAATGTAATATTTTCTAATAGAAGTAGTGAAGATATTGCAGATCAGGACCTGCTGTTACGTTCTGAAGATATGAATTCATTATTAAGAGGAAAATATGTAGACCATAGAGTAAGTAATGGAGCAACTACTGTGTCTATATTTCCTATATTTTCATTAGATGGTCAAGATAGTTCTCCTTTAATGTTTTTAAAGATAATTAAAAATTCAGAAAATTTATCCAGTTTTATTGTAAATTTCTATACTGTGTTTTTAATGATAGTCATATTAGTCATTATTATATTTATTGTTGTAACTTGGTGTATATATTATAAAAATGCAAAAATGCTAAGTAAGCAGTATAACGCAAATCTAAAATTAAAAGAAGCAAAGGAAGTAGCAGAACAAGAGAATGTAAGTAAATCACAATTTCTTGCAAATGTTAGTCATGAGTTACGTACTCCATTGAACTCTATTATTGGGTTTTCGGAAATGATGAAGGCTGAGTCCATGGGGGCTATAGAGAATGTTCATTATAAGGAGTATATAAATGATATTCACAATGCTGGTGTCCATCTATTAAGCTTAATTAATGATATTTTAGATTTCTCTAAGGCTGAGGCTGATAAATTAGTTGTAGAATTTGTAAAATTTGATTTAGGAAAAGTTATTTCTTCCTGCTTTAATATGATACTTCCAAGAGCTGAGGAAGCAAAAGTAAGACTTGAACAAGTATTACCATCTAATCAAATTATAATGGTTGCAGATCCTAAAAGAATGAAACAAGTTATCATCAACTTATTATCCAATTCAATAAAATTTACTCCTGAAAATGGATGTGTAAAATTAGTGGTAGAATATGATCTCGAAAATAGCATGATTGTTATTGAAGTTATTGATAATGGTATAGGTATAGCACAGCAAGATTTGTATAAGGTTATGTCTGTTTTTGGGCAGGTAGATAGTAGACATGCTCGTAAATATGAAGGTACAGGGTTAGGTTTACCTTTAAGTAAGAAATTAGTTGAACTGATGGATGGGGTATTTAAAATAAAGAGTGAACCTAATTTAGGTACTATAGTAACCTTAATGTTCCCGTATACTAATACCCTTGAAGAAAAAGGCTTCTAATAGTTTGTGGTTCTATTTATAAAAGGGTGAATTATTTATTAGTATGCATGTGTTTTATAAGTCTATTTTTAATTGTAGTAAGTAGCTTGAATTGATAAAATTAGGTTTATAGATGTTTTGAAAACATTATTAAATTATAGTAGTAAATTACTTAAGGTAATTTATACTGGATGTTTAGTGGTTGTACTACTAAGAAATAGTTGTTATTTCTGTATGTCTATAAATGTTGTTTCAATTATCAGTGTTAGCATATGTCAATTATACTATTAGATCCTAGAACAATTAATAGAATTGCTGCAGGGGAAGTAATAGAATGTCCAGCTAGTGTGGTTAAAGAATTAGTTGAAAATTCAATAGATGCTAAAGCTACTGCCATAAGTATTACAATAGAACGTGGAGGACGTAATTTAATAATTGTTAGTGATAATGGTATTGGAATAAAAAAAGAAGATATGGAAATTGCATTTGCTCGTCATGCAACGTCTAAGCTTCCTGATGGTGATTTAACAAAAGTTAGATCCTTGGGGTTTCGAGGAGAAGGATTAACTTCTATTGCAGCTGTTGGAAAAGTAAAAATGGTTTCAAAATATAGAGATTCTGATACTGCATGGTTAATGGTATTTGAAGGTGGAGAAAAAACACAAGAATTGACACCAGATGCACTTTCTTGTGGTACTTATATTGAAGTGAGAGATTTGTTTTTTGCTACACCTAATAGGTTAAAGTTTCTTAGGACAGAAAAAGCAGAGGTTCAATCTATTATTGATATGATGAACAAACTAGCTATGGTAAATCATAATGTAATGTTTTCATTATTTGTTGATAATAAACAGGTATTTAAATATTTAACACAACAATCAAATATTGATAGATTATCTGAAATAAAAACTTTGGGAATGGAATTTTGTAAAAATTCTTTACCAGTGAATGTAAAAGAAGAGCAGATTCAATTATCAGGTTATATTGGATCTCCTACATTAAGTCGTGGTAAGTCAAGTCTTATATATACTTTTGTTAATAGTCGACCTGTTTATGATAATTTACTGATAGGTGCAGTTAGATATGCTTATAGTGATTTTATAGAAAAGGATAAATATCCAGTTGTTGTATTATATCTTGATATTCCATGTGATCAAGTTGACGCTAATGTTCATCCGAATAAATCTGAGGTAAGATTTCAAGATAAAAAGTTAGTATATAGAACTGTAGTTAATGCAATTAAAGAAGTGTTATCGATCAACCTAAATACTAAATTAAAGTCTATAAGTGAATTTGAAAATGATCATTTTGTACATGCTAGTATGGTAAATTCAAGAAACATAGGTAATAGCGTTTCTTCCGAGTTTTTTAAATGTTTTCAAAATAGAAAACCATTACTTAACAATGACGTGCAAAAATATAGTTCTAAAAATGTAGAAACAGATGACCAATCTTTGTTAGATACTAATGTCTCCTTTTGTACAGATTCAAAAATGATAACGAATAAATTAAAAGAAGAGAGAGTTTATGAAAATTCTAGAGAGCATATTAATAAGGGAGATTCTAAAATAGAGGTTAGTAATTTTGATATATTAGGAGAGAAAAAAAATTTTGTTAATTTAGCTAATAATCTTCTACAGGAGTCACCTAGTATAGATAGTGGTAAGTTTAATACTAGTAAAAAAGTACCAAGTGATTCATTAATTGATACTTATCCATTAGGCTATGCTTTATGTCAAATACACAGTAGATATATCATCTCTCAAACACAGGATTCTATTGTTATTATTGATCAGCATGCAGCTCATGAGAGATTAACTTATGAATATATGAAACAAGTTATGGCAAAAGAGGGGATAAAGCGTCAGATACTATTGATACCTGAGATTATTGAAATGAATAACCATCTTGATTTGGAGTTACTTGTTGAATATAAGGAAAAGTTATTAAAACTTGGATTACTCATTGAACCACTTGGTAATTTATCGGTAATAGTAAGGGAAGTTCCAGCACTTTTTGGAAGTTTTGATGTTAAATCGCTTATTATTAATATAGTTGATAGTATTATGGAAGTAGGTGATACTTTATTCTTAGATGATAAGATTAAGGATATATGTGGGACTATAGCATGTTATAGTTCTATTAGAAGTGGTAGAAAATTAAAGATTGAAGAAATGAATGCTATTTTAAGGAATATGGAAAATACTGCACATTCTGGACAATGTAATCATGGTAGGCCAACTTATGTAGAGCTAAATTTAGTTGAGATAGATAGGCTTTTTTCAAGAAGATAGTGAAATAATTTGGATATGTTGACAATATAAAACTACATATTTAATGTCATCTAGTATATGTAGTTTTGTTGATTTTAAGTGTGATTTTCAAAGTTTGTGTGGTGAATACATATTCGTAGACATTAATATGTGTTTTTGTATGTCTCTATATTTATATTAAAGTAGCTTACTTATTGTGAAATGCTTAAAAAAGTATTTTATAAAAAAATTTTTAGATTTTAAGAGATTATGATATCCAAAAAACTTTATTATTATGGAATCTTTCTATTCTTGCCTAATTATTGCAATGACGTAATTAACTGAAAGATAATTTTATAAAAAATATTAATTTTTAAGTCTAGTAGTGCATTAAAGCTACTTTATTGTTATGGAATCTTTCTATTCTTGCCTAATTATTGCAATGACGTAATTAACTAAAAGATAATTTTATAAAAAGTATTAATTTTTAAGTCTAGTAGTGCATTAAAGCTACTTTATTGTTATGGAATCTTTCTATTCTTGTCTAATTATTGAAGTGACTTAATTAACTAAAAGATAATTTTATAAAAAGTATTAATTTTTAAGTCTAGTAGTGCATTAAAGCTACTTTATTGTTAGGAAATCTTTCTATTTTTTGTGCTGCTTCTAGCTCAATTAAGGCTATTAATATACTACTGATGTTCAAATTAGTAGACGCAATGATTTCTTCAATTTCGGTTGGACTATGGGTTATGTATTGCAGAATAGTATCTTTTGCATTATTGATTTCAAAAAGGTTATTATCACTTTTTGTTGTATTATCGAATATTGATTGTTGTATGTAAGGTTTATTATTGTTAAATTGTAAACTTTCTGTGATATCGTGTGTAAATTCTACTAATTTTGCTCCGTTTTTTATTAGACTGTTACTTCCTCTACACCTATGGTCAAGTGGTGACCCAGGAACTGCAAATACTTCTCTATTTTGTTCTAAAGCGAAATTTGCTGTAATAAGTGATCCTGATTGTATAGATGCTTCGACAATTACTACTCCAAGTGATAATCCAGAAATTATACGATTACGTTGTGGAAATAATTGAGCCCTTGGTAATGTAGAAAAAGGAAATTCCGTGATTATTAATCCTCCTTTATCTACTATGGTGTTATATAAATGTATATTTTCCTGCGGGTATACTATGTTGACTCCGCTGGCCATGACAGCAATTGTTGGTAATTGTTGGTAAATTATACTATGTGCAGATTTATCTATTCCTCTTGCTAATCCGGACGCTATAACAAAACCAGAGTTAGCTAATTCGTATGATAACTTATAAGCAAAATTTTTTCCATTGATGGAAGGGTTCCTGCTTCCTACTATTCCTATTGTTTTTTCTTTTAACAGTGATGAGTCTCCTAGTACTGTTATAACTGGTGGATAATCGTGAATATTACGTAAAATTTCTGGGTAGTCTTCATCAAATACAGTAATTATTTTTCCACCAATCTTAGTAGTATTTTCAATTTCTAGTTCTGCTGCTTCAATAGAGCATATGTTGTGAATTTTATTATTAATTTTAGATTTTTTTATTAAGTTTGGTAGAACTTCCAGTATATGTTGACAAGTTTTATATAGCTTAATTAATGCATGAAATGTTGATGGACCTATGTTTGGTGTTCTTATTACTCTAAGACATGATATCAGTTCTTGGTGGGATAATTCTTTATTGATTTTCATAATTAACTTTTTTTGTATCTAATAATATAAGTTAAGATATTAACTTATATTAATCAAATAATTAGTAATAATAAATAGTATTTATTGTTAAGAACTCTATTGAAATTAGTGTTACCTACTGCACGTTTTTTATGAATCTGAGATATTTATTAATACACTTGTGTAGTAGAAATATTAAAATCCCTGTGCTTTTGTTTATACAAGGATAGAAGGCAACTATAATGTATAATGTTTAAGTATAAATTATCATATTAGTAAAAGTAGACGATAATGTTTTAACTAGTATTACAGAACAAAATATGTGAAGATTATATACTAAGATATGTAACCAAAATAACTCTACACCTTACCAAATACTAAAGATACATTTACTCCACCAAACCCAAAAGAGTTAGAAAGACAATAATTGATCTTATGTTCCTGTGCATTAAGTGGAACAAGATTTAATTTTGGATCTTCAGAAGACTCATGTAAATTTAATGTAGGAGGGGCAATTCCTGTATTCATAGCAAGTATACAGAATATAGCTTCAACGCTTCCTGCTGCTCCAAGTAAATGGCCTATGGAGGATTTTGTTGATGATATTGGTACTTTATATACGCTTTCCTTAAATACATTCTTTATTGCTTGGATTTCTATACTATCTCCTATAGGAGTGGAAGTACCATGTGCATTTATGTAATTTATAGATTCTGGGTTTAATTGTGCGTTAGATAGTGCGAGCTCAATAGATTTTATTCCACCTTTCCCTTCTGGATGAGGTGCTGACATATGATATGCATCTGAGGTCATGCCATACCCTAACAGTTCCCCGTATATTCTTGCTCCACGTTTTTTAGCATGTTCGTAGTCTTCTAATATAACTACTCCTGAACCTTCTCCCATAACAAATCCGTCTCTTTGCTTATCCCAGGGACGTGATGCTAACTCTGGAGTATCATTAAATTTTGTTGAGAGTGCTTTCATAGCTGCAAATCCTGCAATTCCTATACGGCAGATTGCACTTTCTGTTCCACCAGCTATTATTACATCTGCTTCACCAGATTGAATGACTCTTGCTGCATTACCTATAGCTTGTGCTCCTGTTGAACATGCGGTTACTACTGCATCATTTAATCCTGTGAACCCATACTTCATGGATATGTGACCAGATGTTAAATTAATTAAACTTGCAGGAATAAAAAAGGGACTAATTCTCTTCGGACCACGCTCTTTCAAACATATAACAGTTTTTTCGATAAATTGGAGACCACCTATTCCTGATCCCACTATTACTCCTACTCTACTATAGTCAAGATCTTTATAATCAAGTAAATTAGAGTCATTAATTGCTTGGGTAGCAGATGCTATACCAAAATGAATAAAAGTATCCATTTTTTTTAAATCTTTTTCTGGTATATAATCTCCGGCATCAAAAATATATTCTTCAGATTCAGGTTTTGTTGTTACCTGACCAGCTACTTTACAGTCAAGGTCAGATGTATCAAATCTATCAATTTTTCTTATACCTGAAATTCCTTTAGATAAAGAGTCCCATACTGTTTTTAAATCGCTACCTAGAGAAGTGACTAACCCTAGCCCGGTAATAACAACTCTCTTTTTTGCCATATAAGCTACTCCAATCAATTCTTACTTGATAACTTATTACGTATATACTCTTCTATTTTATCTATAGTTTCAAGTTCTTGTGCTTCTTCATCGGAAATTTCTATGGAGAAATGGTCTTCTAAGCACATTACCAAATCTACGAAATCAAGGCTATCAAGATTCAAGTCTTTTGCTAAATTAGTGCTACCGGATAGAGTAGCTTTTTGTTCGTCTTTTAGTTTTAAACAATCAATCACAATTTTAGTCACAGTATCTTTGACAGATTCTAACTTTTCGTCATTACTTTCCATAATTTATCCATTAAAAATTGAAATTATACACATCATTAAATAATAAGCTTGCAAAAAACGAATGCCGTAAACACAACCTTAACATACGCAATATTAAATTTACAATAATCATTAAAAGCTTAGTAGGGTAAGATTTCTGTAGTGGTTTATTAATTGAAACAAAAACCATACCTATCGCTACGTAATATATAACATACGACTACAAGAATCAACTTATTTAATTTCTAATTATTATGCTGTTAATTTGATATTTTATGATACATGTCTTAGTATATATGTTACACTTGTCAAGTGCTTAATATGTTAAATAAAGAATATTTGTAAGTTTTTTTGATCACTGTTTTATTCTAAACATAAGAAATGTTATTATTTTTTGTGTACTGAATGTTATGTTTTTAATATAAGACTGTAATTAAAAGTCATAACCCTAATGAGCAATGGAACGTCTGAAAACTTGTAATTTTATCTATTGGTGTATCATTATGATTAAAATGGTCTTAGACTAATTGTAGTTAATGATGTGATACTTGCTTTTACATTATTTACTTTCTAGTTTTTACTATTATCTACATTGTGTTTATTTGTGCTTAGTTAAATGTTCTGTATATTTAAACTTTTTGCCGGTCTATAAGATTGAATGTTAGTTACAAATAGATCATTATTAGTTTTAATTTTTTTATCATTGCCTAAAGTTTGAGTAGTGTGTAGATCATGTATGTCATCAGTAACTTGCATTAGTAAATCATCATCAGTTCCAAAATCGTATATGTCATCTGTGATTTGGGTTAGTGAATCATTACCATCTGTAATATCATTGTTATTGTCTGCATTTGGAGTGCTATGTTGATTATATATACTGTCTATGATTTCTATTAATGAGTTAGTTTTGGTAGTGCTTTCGTTATTTGGGATCTCAATACTGTTTTGAGCATGTGTGTCATCGATGATTTGCATTAATAAATCATCATCAGTGCTAATATTATGAATTGAATTTTGAGTACTGTGTTGGTTGTATATATCGTTAATAATTTGTATTAGCAGATTATCATCAGTTTTAAAGTCATGTATGTCATCAGTAACTTGCATTGATAAATCATCATCAGTTTTGGTATTATCCTTGGTATCTAAATTGTGAAGACTATTTTGATCATATATGTCATCTGTGATTTGGGTTAGTGAATCATTACCATCTGTAATATCATTGTTATTGTCTGCATTTGAAGTGCTATGTTGATTATATATACTGTCTATGATTTCTATTAATGAATTAGTTTTGGTAGTACTTTCGTTATTTGGGATCTCAATACTGTTTTGAGCATGTGTGTCATCGATGAGTTGCATTAGTAAATCATCATCAGTGCTAATATTATGAATTGAATTTTGAGTACTGTGTTGGTTGTATATATCGTTAATAATTTGTATTAGCAGATTATCATCAGTTTTAAAGTCATGTATGTCATCAGTAACTTGCATTGATAAATCATCATCAGTTTTGGTATTATCCTTGGTATCTAAATTGTGAAGACTATTTTGATCATATATGTCATCTATGATTTGTGTTAGTAAAACGTCATCAATTTTAAAGTCATATATGTCATTTATAACTTGTATTGGTGAGTCAATACTAATGGTGCTTTCATTATTTGAACTTTCAATACTGTTTTGATTATATGTGTCATCAATGATTTGTGTGAATAAATCGTCATCAGTTCTAGTAGAATTTCCATTGTCTAAAATTTGAGTACTATGTTGATTATATCTGCAGTCAACAGTATGTTTTATTAATTCAGGAGTAAAGTTTATTGATGAAGAGTCGACAAATTCTGTCTGGTTAATATTGTGTCCTGTTATAATATAAGGTGTGTCTATTATATTAGTTACGTTTGATAGATTTTTAGTGCTGGGATCATATATGTAATTGATATATTGTATTAATGATTTGTCAGGTGATAAAGCAATGTTACCTGTTTTATTATGTTCCATGAGAGTGTTGGGAGAAATCTCTCCTTTAATAGAAATGTTTATATTATATGTGTTATATATGTTATTTCTTGTAAGTATTTTTGTAAATTCATTAGATAAGTGTAAAGTTCTGTCATTATTGTTATATAGAAATTGATAAGCAGTGTCGTTTGGTGGTTGATAACTTGAGTTTCTATTGCCATATATCATTATGTGATGTTTTTTATTACTTATGTATTTTTGTACTTTGATATTTGTTAATGAGAGTATTGTTGATACGTTGTGGTACTTTTGACTAGGATATATAGCTTCATTATTTTCAATTTTTGCGTTAACTAACACTAGACGTTCTAACATGTTAAAATTGGGGTGAAAATATTTGAACAATTTTATTTTGTATGTTGTTGTTGTGTATGGTTGTATTATGATTTGTAAGAATTTAAGCTTAGGGAAGCAGCCTATAATGGAGAGTGGATAATTTTCTAAAAATAAATACTCTATTTGGTTGGAAGTGAATTTGAATGTAGGTTTATCATGTTTAATTTGATTACTAACTTTTAGGCAATTGGTAGTTCTGTTGTTGAGAATTAGTATTCTTAAGTTATTTTGTGCGTTTAGGTAGCGTGTAAAATGGCAAGTCCTGATTTTCCATTTAGGTTCTGCGTTAAGTTGTAAAAATACTAAGTTTTTTAAGTGTAGTTTTGTGAGATGTAATATATCATGAAGGTGGTTATTATAAAATTTGAAACATTTGGTTTCTATTACTCCTATTACTAACAGTTGAAACTTTTCTTGCTTTCTTATACAGCAACGAATCTTTTCTTCGATAAAATTTAGCAATAATAAATTTACTAAACATTCTGTGTTGATGATTTGTATTTGATAGTGTTCTCTGGTAGCATTTTTGTAGCGATTGTAATCTGATAACTTCTCAATGTTTTCTTCTATGAAAGTTTGATATGACTTATTTTGGCTTGATTCGTATGGTAGAAGGTTAAGATGTGGTATTTCTGGTATCTCCAATATTTTTTTTAAAACTGTTTCTAAATTATTGTATTTAATAGCTTCAAATGGCATGGTAACTCTTGGTGCTGTAATTTTTACAGGGTGTCATGAAATATAAATAAATTCAATATATTTATTTATATTTCAATATAAAATAGTTAAAAACATTATTTTTTAGTGCGAATAAGTATAATATCTTAAAAAGTTCTTATTGTTTTCATTGATGTAATTTTAAGATTTAAAATAGTATTTAATATATAGTGAGTATTTTATTTGTTATATTGAAAAATGTGCAGAATTTGTAGTGTTTGATTGACTATTATATGAGGTTATTATATGTGTGCGAGGTTATTGTACATATGAGTAATGGGGTTCTA